>JBIIMV010000112.1:0-5318 GCA_044337805.1 Bacteroidia bacterium | reverse complement strand
GGCGGAGAGAGAGACAAAGCGATAATTGCCTCCGAATCAAAGCCAGCGGGGCCCTGGGAATTATTCCTTTCAGCAAAGGGCAAACGTAGGAAGTAACACGGGAACTCCTCAAGCCAGTGGCCGATCATGTCAAAGGCCGAATGCCCGTTGAGAAAGTCAATAAGGTTCATCAGGGAGAAAATCAGAGCAGATGACTGGCGAGATTGGCCAGTTCAGATCTTTCACCTTTTTCCAGAGTGATATGAGCATACAGGCGATTATCCCTCATTTTATCAATCAGGTAACTCAGGCCATTACTATGCGTATCTAGATAAGGCGTATCAATCTGAAATACATCGCCAGTAAATACTATTTTAGTGTTTTCACCAGCTCTTGTAATAATGGTTTTTACCTCGTGAGGCGTAAGGTTTTGTGCTTCATCCACGATGAAGAAGATATTGGATAAACTTCTTCCCCTGATGTAAGCCAATGGGGTGATATGCAGCTTCTCCTTATCGACCATTTCTCTGATTTTCTGATATTCCTTATCTGTTTCTTTAAACTGGTTTTGAATCAGTTTAAGGTTATCCCAAAGCGGCTCCATATAGGGATTGATTTTCGCTTTGATATCGCCCGGGAGGAATCCAATATCTTTATTACTGAGAGGCACAATGGGTCGGGCCATGTAAATCTGATGGAACTGTTGTTTTTGAGCCATTGCACCTGCCAAGGCAAGCAGTGTTTTACCTGTACCGGCAACCCCTTGAATGGTTACCAGAAGAACATTAGGATTCATGACCGCATGCAGGGCAAAAGCCTGTTCTGTATTCCGTGGCTTAATACCGTAAGCAATTTCCCTGTTCACCCTTTCCATAAAACCCGAGTCACCATTGAAATACGCATAAGCGATATGTTCAGCTCTTCGCAAAACGTAATAGTGATTAGCGATAGGTTCTTTAATACGCAGGTCCTTTGCAGTACAGGTACCGGAGGCAAAAAGTTTATTTAATCCGGCCTGCGGAACATTTTCCAGAGTTGAATAGCCTCGGTAAAGCTTCTGGATGTCTTTAACTTTCCCTGTCTCGTAATCTTCGGAGTGGATGCTCAGCGAACGGGCTTTAAGTCTGAGGTTAATATCCTTTGTAACAAGAATGACCTTATGTGAGCGCATTTCCTGCATGAGCCGGATGGTAGCATTCAGAATATTATGATCCGCCTTTCGTTCCCCGAAAATCACATTGGTATCGGGATCACTTTTCTCATTCATCTGCACTTTAAACATTCCTTTGGCCCCACCGGCAATTGGGAGCCAGTCTTGGAGAAGGTTAGCGCTACTCATCTGATCGAGCAAACGAATAAACTCTCTGGCTTCGTAATTAATAACATCGTTTCCTTTCTTAAATCGGTCAACCTCCTCAAGCACAGTAATTGGGATGGCAACATCATGTTCCGCGAAATTTCCTACGGCATTATGATCGAACAGAATAACAGAGGTATCGAGGACGAATAGTTTCTTCTCTTTTTTTCTCGGCATGGCCTTAATGTTTGGATTTAAACTTAACTCAAATCCCCTATTTCATATTTAGGTTTCGGGCATTTTTTCACAAAGTTTTCAACCCTGTCAGAGTAATTTGAAGAGCGGCAAAATGATTCTTATTTTTGAGCATGCAGTTTTGGTTTCCGGGATTTTTGTTTGCGTCGTTGGCAATAGCAGTTCCCGTGCTTGTTCATTTATTCAGTTTCAGGACATTCAAAAACGTTTATTTTCCTGACATCCGATTTCTGAAAGATTTGAAGGAAGAAAACCGCCATCGAAGCAGACTGCGTCATCTTTTGATTTTAACATGTCGTTGTCTTGCTCTTTTAATGCTGGTATTGGCATTTGCAAAGCCGTATTTCGACAGCAGCAAGGGGTTGGTTGGCGCAGGGCCTAAAATAGTGAATGTATTTCTTGACAATTCCTTCAGCATGGATGGGGAGAGCAGCAACGGACTTAACCTTGAGGTAGCCAAGGCCAAGGCAGCAGGCATTGCTGAAGGTTATGGAGAGACAGACAGATTCAGACTAATCACACAGGATTTTGACGGGGTTCAGTCACGTCTGCTGACAAGGGAAGAATTTCTTGAAAATCTCAGCAGGATAGAGCCTGGTCCAGGGAGTCACAATATGCAGGAGATAGCAGACCGAATGCGATTAGGTACCAGAAATGAGAACAACGGGCAGACTCTTCATTATGTTGTTTCAGACTTCCAGCGTGCTCCATTTCAGATGGAACAATTCCGGGGCCCGAGAAAAACAAACGACAACTTTTTTCTTTGTCCGCTTGAGAAAACCATTAGAGGAAATATCTCCATTGATTCTGTTTGGTTTTCTGAGCCCATTGCCCTTGGAGGAGAACCTGCCAAGCTCATGGTTCAATTGCAGAATCATGGGGAAGAACCGAGCGGAGAACTACCTGTAAGTCTTATGCTCAATGGCATTCAAAAAGCGGTGGGTGGTGTTTCCATGGACGGCGGCGAAAAGAAAACTTTGTCACTCTCCTATTTACATGCAGGCAAGGGCTGGCAATTAGGTCAGGTGAGCATCAGCGATGCCGAAACCCCCTTCGACAACACCCTGTTTTTCTCATATGAAATCGCCGAGAGAGCGTCTGTGCTTCAGCTTGCAGAGAAGGACATGAATCCGTATGTGCGCGCTGTTTTCGGCATGGATAGCCTGATAGAGTATTCAGAGATGAATCAGAGCGACGTACAGTACCAGAATCTGAGGGGTTTTGACCTCATTATTTTGTGTGGCTGGGGCAGCATACCGGGTGGTCTCGCCGATGGGTTATCGAAAGCCCTAGCCGAGGGAAGCACCCTTGCCATAATTCCCCCTGCAGGCAACATTGATTTGCGGTCATATCAGTCATTCCTTCAAGCGCAGGGATCGGGTTGGTATCAGGCAGAAGACACCACAGATTCAGAAATTGGGGCCATCAATTATGGCAATTCATTGTTCAAAGGAGTTTTTTCTGACAACCGGAATCAGCAGGAAAACATAAAACTTCCTGCCATAAAGCGGCACTACAAAATAGAAGTGCCCTCGGGAAAAGTGAGAGACTTTCCATTGGTTTTAAGAGATGGCTCACCTTATGTGGCAGGTTTTTTATCCGGAGGAGGGAAAATATTCCTGATTGGTTCAAGTATTCAGGAAGAGAGTGGCAACTTCCACAGGCACGGCATTTTTGTACCCAGTTTTTTTAGGATGGCCTTTCAGCGACAGGTTTTTACAGAAATCAGTGTGAATTCCGGTCGCCGAGAGCCATTTATGCTCAGGAGCAAAGTGCTTCAGGGCGACCAGATGCCAAAAATGATTCTTGAGGGGTCTAAAGAAGCCATCATACCGGTTACGCAATTTTCAGAGGGCATAACAAAGATTTTTATTGAAAACCATATCAAACGGAGCGGGCATTACCGACTGAGTGCGCCCGGAGAAGATACGCTGGGTTATATTTCAGTGAATTATGAGCGTGCAGAATCAGATCAACGTTATCTCAGCAAAGAAGATCTTGAGGCATTTTGCGACAAAAATCCCTCTTTTAAAATTATTGAAGCAGCGGCAGGGGGTATGGGGAAAAAAGTGCGTGAAGGAAGCAGTTCAGGGAGTGACTGGAAAATTTTCTTGTTTTTTAGTTTGATTTTCTTGTTTTTTGAACTCTTGCTACAAAAACTCAAAAATTGAGATGAAAAAATATTTTATTTCAAATGTACTTGTCCATTGGCCCGGCCATTCTCTTCACGGAAAGAGGACACATATTTCTTACGCAGAGGGTAAGATACACCACATAGGACTTGAGATTGCTTCGGACGGATTTATCAGAATAGCAGGGGACGAGCTTGTGTTGCTACCCGGGCTAGCGGACGTTGGCGCCCAGTTTTGTGATCCTGGATTTGAAGAGAATGAGACCATCGAAACAGGATCCATGGCAGCCATGGCAGGAGGAGTGACGACCGTGATGACCAGTCCCTACGCTGATCCACCGGTATGGCAAAAAGCACAAGTAAAGTACATTATTGAGAAGTCTAAAAAAGTTGGATGTGAAATTTTTCCTTTAGGAACACTAACCCGGAAGCTGGAGGGCAAGGATATTTCGGAGATGATGGACATGTGGCAGGCCGGAGCGGCCGGATTTACCGACGATATGAAATCCGTTGAAGACAGTTTTCTGATGCAAAGGGTACTTGTTTATGCAAAAAGCCTCAGGGTTCCTGCGATGCATTTTCCATCTGACCCGGCACTTTCAAGAGGTGGAAAAGTTAATGAGAGTCCGTTTACCCAAAATATGGGTTTAAAAGGCATTCCGCGACTTTCCGAAATCATAGCAGTGAACAGAGACATAGAGGTCAGCAAATTCAATGAGGCACCTCTGCACATCACAGGCATTTCAACCAGAGAATCGGTTGACCAAATAAGGAAGGCAAAGCAGGCAGGCGTTCCTGTAACTTGCGACGTTCCGGTGCTCAACTTATTTTTGACAGAGCGCAATTTAGGACGCTTCAGGACAGATTTAAAAGTTTTACCTCCTTTGCGAGAGCCCGAAGATTTGAACGCGCTATGGGAGGGACTTCGGGATGGCACCATTGATTTTGTAAGTTCGAGACATCATCCGAGATGCCCTGAAAAAAAACGTGCAGAGTTTGAGTTATCAGATTTTGGAGCTTCCACCATACAGGGATTTTTACCTGCACTTTGGGAAGGGTTCAGCAAGCGCGACATGCTTGATTTATTGCCTGAGAAAAGCGCCTTTGCGGCACGTAGGATATTTCTGAGGCATCAGCCAAAACTTGAAAAAGATGCTCCTGCCCATTTCGTTATTCTACGTCCGAACCATCAGGTGAGGCACATCTGGTTCTCCAAAGGCAAGAGTTGTCCGGAGGAATACCGCAGAATGCCACACGAGGTAATTCTGACTTGTGGACCAATGGGAAGCATCAGGCCCGGCGCGGTGCTGGACAATGATGACGAGGATTAATCAAACGGGGGGATTTCCGGGCCCGTTTATCACCAGGTCACGGATTGTTTCAATCCACAAAGGGTGACTATTGAGACTTTCGACGAGCTGGAGTTTTTCACCTCCAGCTTTTTTGAAAAGATGCTCATACTCCTCTCCTATTTCAATGGTTGTTTCCAGACAGTCGGCAACGAAAGCAGGACTAAAGACCAGGAGTTTTTTTATTCCTCTAGACGGCATAGACTCTACAATTTCATCAGAAAAAGGTTTCAGCCAGTTTTTATCAAGTCTTGACTGAAAAGCCACTGTATATTTCTTTTCCGGAATACCAAGACCGGCTGCAATA
>JBIIMV010000178.1:0-4380 GCA_044337805.1 Bacteroidia bacterium | reverse complement strand
TTCTGCGGTTTTTTGGAAATTTTGGAAATGCCTTCCGCATCGGCATGATTCTTATTCAGAAAATGCCTCTTGCCCAAAAAAATGCAGTGATGTGTGTGAACCAAAGATTAAATCTGTCCCCTTTGTATAAGCAGCACAATATTCTCAATCTGCTTGTCTTCACCTTCCGGGTCATAATTGGTCTTGAGGTTTACATCAAAAAAACGACCGAAACTTTGCCAGAAAAAAGCTGAAATGGATCCTCGGAAATCTTTGATGAGTTGGTAGGAGGTGTTACCTGTTTCCCGGTCAATGAGCTTGAGCAGTATTCTTCCTTGTGTCATGGTAAGATTTTCAAGATCGTCGGAGAACTCAGCTTTGAGTTGTTTCTCGACATCTTTCATCATGCGTTTTTTCTCAGCTTCACTCTTCCCGGCTACCATGGCCTCGTATTGTTTTATCCTGTCTCCTGCAAGTCTGGCGTAGGGATAGGCTTTCTTGACGTCTCGTATCAATTTTTTGTACTTCCGCTCTTCTGAGGCTGATTTAAATACCCTGTCGTTGACGATAAGAACAGTTGGTAACATCCTGTATGCCATGGTGTCTCCATCAACAATAATAGCAGGAAAGTATTTTTTTGGCTTGCTCAGTTGGATAGGGGGCTTTTGAACATCTCCTATTAGTGCATCCTGTGCCCAACCGCAGTAAGCGCTGAGAAGCGGAATAAAAAAAAGAAACCTGAGTTTCATATTAAACCGATAGGCAAAGCCTGTGCCAATCATATTCAAAGATATAAAATTGTAACTTTATTCCGAAAACTTTATTTTTGAAACCTAGCTTAACTCATGAAAAATTTTCAGTGTTCCTTATACATCATCCTGTTTTTACTCTTTTCCGCCGGATCCGTATTCTCAGGCCCATTCAGGAAGGGATTTAGCCCCCGGCAATTCTCCGTAAATTCGGAAGAAGTCTTTTTGTCTACATCATCTCCTGTTATTGGTGAAAATGAGGTTTTGGAATTTTCCGGATTGCTCAATGCTTCTCTGAATGTCACCTTTCCTTCTTCCGGCATTTTTCTGTGTCCGGGTACTACGGTGTCTGTTCAATGGCTTCAAAACCAGCTCCTGTTGGTTGATATTGAATTCAGTTCGGATGGCGGTGCTTCCTGGATTCCTCTGCAAACCTCCTTTTCTGCCAATTTGCAGCAGTATCAATGGACCGTGCCATCCGTGAATTCCACGCAGTGTCTTATCCGATTGAACGATGCTCAGGGTTCCGGTACAACCGGCAGTTCCGGTCTTTTCTCGATAGGTTTTCCTTCCTTCATTTCTCCCAATGGTGGTGAAGTGTTGGCCGGCAATAATCCTTATCAGATCACCTGGAATGGATTTTTACATACACCATCTTCCCTCGAATTTAGCTCCGATAATGGTGCCTCCTGGCTGCAACTCGCATCCGGCGTAACCGGCAACAGCTTCTTCTGGGATCCGGTAAGTCTTATCCAGTCGAGCCAATGCCTGCTCAGGCTTAGTGATTCTTCTTCCGGTAATGTTCTTGATGTCACTGATACCATTTTCTCCATCGATAATGTAATTGCCGGTACCAATACCATTATCACTGACTCGGTGGTGGGAACAATGTGCAGAAAAGATACCGTCCGGGTTTATTTTTCTACCTCAGGAATTTATCCATCCGGCAACCAATTTATTGCTCAAATAAGCGATGTAAATGGTCTTTTTGTCAACCCAACGAACATAGGTGCTATTTCGGGGCAAACAAGCGGGGTGATTCACGCCATTATTCCTGACAATTTAGCAAATGGAACATCCTACTATATTCGTGTAAGGTCCACCAATCAGCCAATTATCGGTAGCCCTTACCTTATTCCACTGCAACTTTCCGGAACGACCATAGACTTTTCGGCTCCTCAAACTTTTCGTGTGCTTCCCAACGATGGCAATGTATTGTTGAATTTTATCGGTCAATCCTCCTCTGTTCAAAGTTTTTCATGGGATTTTGGAAATGGCGGAACCTCAAATACAGCCAATACCTCTCATAACTACACGGCTCCGGGTTTCTATGACATTACTCTTTCCATATCTGATGCCTCGGGTTGCGTGCAACAACTGACCAAACATGATTATATTCAGGTTGAAGTGCAGTTTCCGGCTGAACCTGTGATTCTTGGTTCATCTGCGAATGCACTTGCAGTTGATTTCATAGACACCCTCAAAGGATGCTTCGCGATGTCTGATGGTACCTGTCGCATTACCACCGATGGAGGACAAACCTTCACCGGTTCTGTTACAGGAGCCCCCGGTGCATTAAAATCTGCCAGCATCGTGCCCGGTCAATGGATGGTTGCAGGGGAACAGGGCTTTGTGGCTACATCTGCAAATCTCGGTGCCAGCTGGACGCCCTTCAGTCTTAATTATCAGGGAACCATTCACTCAGTGAGTATGTCTAGCTCCATACGCGGGCTTATGGTGGGTGATAATGGAGCTGCTTTTTATTTTGATAGCATTGCATGGTTTCCCATTAGCACCAATACCACTAACCATCTTTTTTCTGTGATATATGACGGAATCAAGGCCTTTGTCTGTGGTGATAATGGCTGTATTCTTAAATATACTCCTGCTTCAGTTGTTACACTCAATTCGGGAACCGGCGAGTCTCTCAGGGGAATTTATTTCTCCGGTACCACTGTTTATGCTGTTGGTCCTGAGGGTATGGTGCTCAAATCAACAGACGATGGAAATACCTTCTCAGTGATTCTTGGCGGACTCGATACAGACCTCAATGCCATTACCGGTTCCGGGTCAGATACCATCTGGGTTTTCGGCACCAAGGGAATCATCCTCCAATCCTTTGATGGCGGTAACACATGGGATAGATACACCAATGGCACCCTGAATGATAATAATGGAGGCAATTACAAAGCTGCCAGAAGAAGAGGTGCAACCGCAGGTGATAGCGGCAATGCACTGGTGTTTGGAAGCGGCGGGGCGGGCTCCTTTGTTAAGGATCAATTCCGGTCAACCTTAAGGATTTTTCCTAATCCGGCCAATGATCAGCTATTCCTCCAATTCGATAATGCCGGGTATCGTGTAGTTTGTCGTGTTTTTGATGCGGCAGGCAGAGAATACAGAATTCCAACGTTTAGTAACTTCAATGGTCTGCTGAGTATGGATGTTTCTTCACTTGCAAGCGGAACTTATTTTGTCGAAGCTAACCTCGGAACTGAACGGAAAATTGGCAGATTTGTCATTGATAAATAACCTGATCTCAAGGAGAATAGAATTCCCGATGGTATTATTCAGGAATTTTTTTCTCTTGTTCCTCTTGTTTTCGCGGGAACTTCGAGCCGATCAAAAACCTTTTGCCTACATCAGGAATTTCCTTCCCGAGGAAACCGGTGCGCATCCTCAGAACTGGAAAGTTATTCAGGATAAAAAAGGATTCATCTATTCAGGTAACCATGAGGGTATTTTGGTGTTTGATGGGGTAAAATGGGAACTCAATAACACCAAAAATTTTTCTGATGTAAAGTATCTGCATTACGACACACTGCATCAAAATATTTACTACGGTGGTGTAGGGGAGTTTGGGGAGTTTTGCACCAATCAGCGTGGCGCATTTTATTTTAAGCCTTACCACCTTGATTCTTCTGTTTTCAAAGAACCATTTGCCGATATATGGAAAATTCATCAAACAGGCGAGGATGTTTTCTTTCAGTCTTTTGCTGCAATCTTTAAACTCAGTAAAGGAAAACTAAAGGCCATCATGCCGGAAAAGGAGTTTCATCTCAGCTTTAAGGCAGGCAACAATATTCTGGTTCAGGAACCTTCCGCCGGACTGAAAATGATAAAAGGTGAAAACGCAGTGCTGCTGAAGGGTGGAGAATATTTCAAAGGAGATAAAATTTACAGTATCCTTCCCCTCACAAATGATGATTATCAACTTGTAAGTAGGAAGTATGGCCTCCTGAAGGTTAAAATATTACAGGATGTTATTAGCCTGAGTAAAGAATCCTGTCTCAACAATTTGCCATCCGATATCTATTGCGGCTATAAAATGTCTGACACCTTGTTCGCGTATGGTTCCCTTTCAGAAGGACTGTTTTTGGTGAAAGCCTCCGGAGCTATTCATGAGGTTTTTAACAGCAGAAATGGACTTCTGAACGAGAGTATCAAAGATATTTTCGTTGATTCTCAGAAAGGGATTTGGCTGGCGCTTCAATCAGGTATCTCCCGTATCGATGATGTTTTCCCTATTCGCTTTTTTTCCGGTGTCTCCGGCGTAAGTGCTTCGGTTCAATCAATCGCCAATTTTGATAACTCTTTGTTTCTTGCCACTTCTCAGGGCATTTTTCGCAGTCATCGGCCGGGTAGCAATGAGTCA
>JBIIMV010000111.1:0-5329 GCA_044337805.1 Bacteroidia bacterium | reverse complement strand
TTGGAGAAGTAAAATCAATGAAGGACCAATGGGTGAATAAAATTTACGGATTGCTGAAAAGATGAAACCAACCCTTTTGTATTTCTTTCACAGCCATAATTCATTCATCGATATTGATGAAACCATTATGGTGCGCGAATACGAGGTATTGAGTTGTGATTTCAGGATCACGACAGGACTAAGTATTCCCTTTCTGATGCTGAAGCAGTTTTTGTTCACACTGCGTCATCGCGATGCATGTGTTATGGTATGCATGTTCGCAGGTTACCATACCCTTATTCCTGTTTTTTTGGGACGGCTTATGGGCATTCCGGTTCTCATCATTGCAGGAGGAATAGACGGGGTATCCCTGCCCGAAATAAAATATGGCAACTTCCGGAAAAAACTCCTTGGCAAAATCACCGCCTGGTCATTCCGCAACTGCACCCATATTGCACCAATCTCCGAATACCTTGTTGAAAGTAATTACAGCTACTTCCCCTCAAGAATAAAAAGACAAGGAATACGAAGTTTTATTAAAAACCTCAACACTCCGGTTACCGTTATTTACAATGGTTTCAAGACAGAGCGCTGGACAATGCCTGCCGAGGAGCAAAAAGGGTTATCGTTTATCAGCATCGCTGCCAATCTGGATGATGATGTAAGGGTGAAGGTAAAGGGAATAGATCTGGTACTGGCGCTTGCTGAAAAGATGCCCGAGGCCAGATTTACCATCATTGGGAAAGACGCGCCTGAGGGCCTCATTGTTCCTTCGAATGTCCGTATTCTTCCTTTTATGCCTCAGGATAAACTTTTGGGGCTTTATCAGCAGCATCGGTTCTATTTACAGCTATCCATGTCAGAAGGCTTTGGCAATACCCTTGCAGAGGCCATGCTCTGCGGCTGCATTCCCATTGGCAGTGCGGCAGGGGCTATTCCTATGGTGATAGGCGATCACTCACTTATACTTCCCTTAAAAGATGTAGACCAGCTTAAGCAACTGGTGATTAAAACCGCAGCCCGAACCGACCTCAGTGATCTGAGACAAAAATTACGCAGCAGGGTGCTGGAGCATTTCTCCCTTGAAAAACGCGCAACTGCCCTTTTAGGTATTCTGGAAACCATCAGAAAAAAATAAGGCATCATGAAGCAGCTCGCTCTGATTTTAAGTGCCCTATGGCTGCTGTTGTGTTCCTTAGAAAAAAGTCAGGATGCAGAAGTCATTATCTATGAACAGACCTTAAACAAACTTTTAAGCGCCATAGGAGAGATTAAGGGACAAGCGGCATATAAGTTATGGTTCCATTCAGGTAGTTATGAATGGAAGCTTCGCGATACGCGGATTGTACTTCTGAACGATTCGGCGAGATTCAGCACAACCGCCAGGGTAGAGACCGGAATTTCCGATTACGAAGATCAGATAGAGGGCAAGATGGCCATACGATATGATCAGAAAAACAATAAAATTCTGATACAGCTGCTCGATGCACCCTTTGAGGTTTATGTAAAATTTTTGGGTACAAAATTTCGCATCACCACGATACAGATTGCAGACTACTTCAAAGAGCCGATGGCATTTGACGGACCGGGAAATGCGAGCACTGAGGTATCCATGACAATGCCCGACGGCACCGTAAAACGCATACAGGGCAAGACCACCAATACCAGACTGAAGATAGAGCCGGGAAAAATCAGGGTTAGCAGCGACGTGCAATTCAGGTAAGACGGTAGTGTTCCGACATTTTTTTAGCTGATTCCAGAGCAAGCTCAAACATTGGAATGAGCGATTTTTCTCTCTTATCGGCGGAGATAGCCTCACCTGTAGGAATTACATCCGAAACGGTAAGAAGCGTTCCTGCTGTTCGTCCGAGGAACTTAGCGTTACTAAAAAGAGCGAATGCTTCCATCTCTACTGCAGCACATTGGTATTCATTCACCAAAGCAGGCAACACTCCGGTCTGACGGTAAAAGACATCACTGGAATGAATATTGGCAGCCGTAAGCTTTTGTCCGCGTATTGCCGCCATATCATTGATGGTATCGAATATTGGTCCTTGAGCCTTGAACACCTTATCACCATAACCGAAGGCATCCTGGGCATAGGTAGAATCAGAGCAAGCCTGAGCGGTATTGAGAAGTTCGTAAGTTCCAATCTCCTGCCTGTAAGAACCGGCAGTACCTATTCTCAACAAGCACTGAACATCAAAGATGGTATACAACTCCCATGAATAGATGCCAATACTGGGGCATCCCATCCCACTGCCACCTATACTGATTCTGCTGCCCTTGTAAAGCCCGGTGAAATAAAACATGTTACGTGTTGAGCTCACCATTTTAAGGTCATCGAGCCAGTTCTCAGCGATAAACTTCGCCCGCAGAGGGTCGCCGGGAAGCAGACACACAGGGGCTATTTCACCTTTTTGGGCATTGATGTGAACGCTCATTTGCAGAATTTAATTAAGGCAAAGGTAAAACAGGCCTCAAATAATCAAAATTTGTTGACAGAGCCAATAGAAGGCTAAATAGACTGCTCCATTGCGATAATGCCGATAAGATTTTTTTACAGGGCCATATTCGCTTAAGTTTGCAACAAATAATGCGCATGAACCCCAGAGTTGCCGACAGGCTAAATGCTTTGAGTGAATCACAGACACTTGCTATGGCCAGGATGAGCCGCGAGCTTCAGGCCAAAGGAATAGACGTGATAAGTCTCAGCATTGGCGAACCCGATTATGATACACCCGATTTCATCAAGCAGGCAGCGAAAGATGCCATAGACCAGAACTTCACACATTATCCTCCGGTTCCGGGTTTTCAGGATTTGCGAGATGCGGTATGTGCCAAGCTAAAGCGCGACAACAGCCTGGAATATAAAGCTTCTGAAATTGTGATATCAACCGGTGCCAAGCAAAGCATCGCGAATGTTATTCTGAGCCTCATCAACCCCGGAGATGAAGTTATCGTTCCCATCCCCTACTGGGTGAGCTATCTCGAACTTATTAAGCTGGCAGGCGGAATCCCTGTATTTATTTCCGCCTCCATTGACGATAAATTCAAAATCAGTGCTGAGCAGCTTGAGGCTGCCATCACTCCGAGAACCAGGATGTTCATGATTAACTCGCCCTCGAACCCGAGCGGTGCGGTATACAATCAGTCTGAGCTTGCTGCTTTGGCTGCTGTGCTCGGGAAGCATGCGGATGTTTTGGTGCTTTCAGACGAAATTTATGAGCTGATCAACTTCGAAGGCAGTCATGCCAGCCTGGCATCTTTTCAAAACCTGAAAGACCGTACCATCATTGTGAATGGCGTATCCAAAGGATTTGCCATGACAGGCTGGAGGATTGGTTACATTGCTGCACCGGAATGGATTGCAAAGGCCTGTGAAAAGATGCAAGGCCAATTCACATCAGGCACAGGAACCATTAGCCAGAAAGCTGCTGTTGCTGCGCTCCTGACCTCACCCGAACAGGTGAAATGGATGAAAGATGGTTTTATAGAGCGCCGCAACCTCGTGTTGGGCATGCTCAGAAAAATCCCCGGCCTCAGAACAGAGGAGCCCGAAGGAGCGTTCTACGTTTTTCCCGATGTTTCCGCACTCTACGGAAAACATTTTGAGGGCAAAACCATTCATAACAGTACCGACCTTTGCATGTACCTGCTGGAAAAAGCCCGCGTTGCGCTGGTACCGGGAATAGCCTTTGGTGACGACCGTTGTATCAGAATCTCATATGCCACCTCCCCTGATCGTTTGCGTGCCGCGCTGTTGAGGGTGCATGAGGCCATCACCGCCCTTCAGGACAGTTAAACAACATGAGCAAAAAACAGGAATCACTTATTCGCCATGCCTTTGCCGAGCAAACAGTTTTAGTTATCGGTGATGTTATGATTGACACCTACCAATGGGGCAAAGTCAATCGCATCTCTCCCGAGGCCCCTGTTCCCGTTCTCGAACTTGAAAAGACAGAGCACCGCCTTGGCGGAGCTTCAAACGTGGCACTCAACCTCCTGGCCCTTGGCGCGAAGCCATTGATATGTTCGGTTATCGGAGAAGATGAAGCAGGAAAAATATTTCTCGATTTATTGAGAAAGCATAAGCTCAGCTCGGAAGGCGTCATTTTTTCTTCCCGTAAAACCACCTGTAAAACAAGAATTATCGCCCAGCAACATCAGATGTTAAGGGTCGACCATGAACAATCAGACCCTCTCTCTGAGCAGGACGGACATCGTTTTTTAAGGCTTGTAACGCAACTCATCAACGAACATCATCCTGCTGCCGTGGTATTCGAAGACTACGACAAAGGAGTCATTACAGAAGCACTTATTGAAGAGGTAACAAAGCTTTGTAAGCGCAAAAAAATTGCCGTTACCGTTGATCCCAAGAAACGCAACTTTTTTTATTATAAAAAAGTTGATTTGTTTAAACCCAATCTGCGGGAATTGAAAGATGGTCTGCAGGCCGAATTCAGCCCCGATCTTGCATCGCTGAATCGGGCCGACCGGATGCTTCGCAACATTCTAAAACATCGCATCACCCTGATTACACTGAGTGAACATGGTGTTTATGTATCAGACGGGAAAAATCCGGTCATCATACCTGCACACAAAAGGAGCATTGCCGACGTTTCCGGTGCCGGAGATACCGTGATAGCAACCGTAACGTTATGCATGGCCGCAGGGTTTTCCATGGAACACGCTGCCGGCTTGGCCAACCTTGCAGGGGGTATGGTATGTGAAGTGCCGGGCGTTAGTCCTGTCGAAGCAAAACGTTTCTTCCGTGAAGCCGCGGCAGGATATCCAGAAATTACAACATGAGCCGACCAGAAGTAAAGCCCTACAACACAGGAGCCAGTAAGAAAGAAGAAGTAGCCGAGATGTTCAATAACATCAGTCCTCGCTACGACTTTCTCAACCATGCCCTTTCCCTGGGCATAGACCGCCTGTGGAGGAAAAGGGCCATCAAAGAGCTCAGAAAATACCAACCCAAAGACATCCTCGATCTTGCCACCGGCACCGCAGACTTCGCCATAGCAGCTGCCGTGTTAAAGCCCCGCAAGATTGATGGGGTCGACATTTCAAGCGGCATGCTGGAAGTTGGCAGAGAGAAGATAAAAGCCAAAGGCCTGGAAAATCTCATTACCCTCCGACTTGCCGATGGTGAGTCACTTCCCTACTCAGAACAATGTTTCGATGCTGTGACCGTTGCATTTGGTGTGAGAAACTACGAACATCCCGAACGCGGACTTGCCGAGATGCATCGTATCCTCAGACCCGGAGGAGCAGTTTTCGTGCTCGAATTTTCCAAGCCGGAAAGGTTCCCTGTTAAGCAGCTTTATCATTTTTATTTCAGGAA
>JBIIMV010000110.1:0-5330 GCA_044337805.1 Bacteroidia bacterium | reverse complement strand
CTATTATGTCGAATTACTTTGTTGCCGGCACACTTGGTTTTTTACTAAGCCGGCAGCATCCATTTGAATCTGATACAATCTATCAGCCATGGCTGCCATACGTCATCGTGTTGGGATTGATGTTTATTTCATTGTTTTACCTGATTGCACTTACCACACAGAAATTAGGTGTTAGCGTTGCCTCGGTAAGCAATAAAATGTCGGTGGTAATACCTGTCCTGTTTGCCATCAGTATCTACCATGAGCGCCTGAGCGCTATTCAATGGGCAGGCCTCACCGGAGCCCTTGCCTCTGTGGTGATGGTAAGCGTAAAGAAAGACGGCGTGATGCATGGGAGCGAAACAACAGGAGCAAAGATGCTGCCTTTGATATTGTTTCTTGGCTGCGGATTACTCGACACCCTCATCAATTACCTACAATTTCACTTTGTCAGCGAAGAAGTTCCATCCTCCTTTTTACTTTCCTGCGGATTTCTCTGCGCCGGCGTTTTAGGCATCATGGTATTCTCACGAAGATTAGCAACAGGAAAAGATTCCATACATATCAAAAGTATCATCGCCGGATTGTTACTCGGGATACCGAACTTCTTCTCCATGTATCTCGTCATGAAAACACTGGAAAGCGGCATCATGAAAGCCTCCGTCTTCTTTCCGGTAAACAATATGGGCGTGGTGAGCGCAGCCACACTGGTTTCGGTCCTCTTCTTCCATGAGCGCTTGAGCAGACTGAATGTTGCCGGCATCCTGTTATCACTGTTAAGTATTTATTTGATAGCCTTTGGCTGAGATCATGGATGCCTATTTAACACCGGCTGCTGAAGGTGAGGCCACATACAAATCAAAAGGCAGTAAATTCTTAGGTTTTCTTCTGCCCATCAAAGATGAGCATGAAGCCAGAGCGATACTGCTTGATATGCGCAAAGACACCAGGTTCAGAGGAGCCTGTCACTTCTGCTATGCATGGGTTCTGGGAACAGATGTGCAATCAGGTCGCAGCTCCGACGACGGAGAACCTTCAGGAACAGCCGGAAAACCTATTTTACAACAGCTTGAAGATGCAGGATTAACCCAATGCATGCTTGTGGTGGTGAGGTTTTTTGGAGGCGTGCTACTGGGCACCGGCTTACTGAAAAAGAGCTATCGTGAAACGGCACGTCTAACCATAAATAACACCCAGATAAAAAGCGTTCTCCTGTTCACCTTTTTCAAACTTCATTTTCCGGCTGAACAGCAGCCCATGGTTGAAAAGGCCATTCGCGACTGCGGTGCAAAAGTGGAGGAGTATGGGTTCAGTGAGTATCCCGTCTGGAGGATTGGCATAAAACCCTCATTATCAGGCACAATTGAGGATACTTTCAAGAGACTCGATTACCTCGGTATCAGTATAGAAAATTATAGCTGAAAAGCAAGGATTTTTAAGAATATCCGGCTTGATTTTTTTCAGAAAAATCATGTTAAAAAATCGCTGATTATAATTGGAAATCCGGGAGGTTTTACCTGCCCTTTTACGTAAATTTGAACATTCAACTTTACGAAATTTTTTGAGCATGTCAGACGCATTGAAAGAGGTCAATCCGGCCGATTATTCGGCAGAAAGTATACAGGTACTGGAAGGCCTGGAAGCGGTCAGAAAGAGACCCGCGATGTATATCGGTGATACCGGATTTAAAGGCCTGCACCATCTGGTGTATGAGGTAGTAGACAATTCCATTGATGAAGCCCTCGCAGGCTATTGCAATGATGTGAAAGTCACCATTCACGAAGACAATTCCATCTCGGTCAGAGACAATGGCCGGGGGATTCCTACCGACTATCACCCGAAAGAAAAGAAATCAGCCCTTGAGGTGGTCATGACTGTCTTGCACGCCGGAGGTAAATTCAACAAAGAATCCTACAAGGTGTCCGGTGGTCTGCACGGTGTCGGTGTCAGCTGCGTGAATGCACTGTCAACGCATCTAAGTGCTACCATTTACCGCGATGGTAAAATTTTCATGCAGGAATACAGCTGCGGAAAACCACTATATGACGTGAAGCAAACCGGAACTACCGGCGACAGAGGAACTGAAGTACACTTCAAACCGGACGGAAGCATTTTTACCACCACAGAATACAGTTTCGATACCTTATCGGCACGTCTGCGTGAGCTCGCTTATCTGAATAAAGGCATTCGTCTGTCTTTAACAGACCTAAGAGAAAAAAATGAACAGGGTGAAGCAAAATCAGCAAGCTACTTCTCTGAAGGCGGTTTAAGAGAGTTTGTGGAATTCCTCGATGCCACAAGAGAAAAACTCCTGCAGGAGCCTATCTACATTGAAAGCGATAAGTTTGGCATGCCTGTAGAAGTGGCCATGATGTACAATTCCTCCTTCTCCGAGAATGTACATAGCTATGTCAACAACATCAACACACACGAAGGCGGTACTCACCTTGCCGGCTTCCGTCGTGGCCTGACACGTACGCTAAAAGCCTATGCAGAAAAAGCAGGCTTTCTGGCAAAACTGAAATTCGATATTGCCGGAGATGATTTCAGAGAAGGACTTACAGCCGTTGTATCGGTAAAAGTAGCAGAGCCGCAGTTCGAAGGACAAACGAAAACCAAACTTGGCAACAACGAAGTAATTGGCGCCGTTGACATGGCCGTGGGAGAAATGCTCTCGAACTATCTCGAAGAGAATCCCAGGCAGGCAAAAATGATTGTTGACAAGGTGATTCTCGCAGCCACCGCAAGACATGCGGCAAGAAAGGCGCGCGAGATGGTGCAAAGAAAAAATGTTCTTACCGGCACCGGCTTACCGGGCAAGCTTAGTGATTGTTCCGAGTCAGATCCCTCCATGTGTGAGATATACCTTGTTGAGGGAGACTCCGCAGGCGGAACAGCCAAGCAAGGAAGAAACAGAGCCTTCCAGGCCATACTGCCCCTTCGCGGAAAAATCCTGAACGTGGAAAAAGCAATGATGTATAAAATCTTCGAAAACGAAGAGATAAAAAACATCTTTACAGCACTCGGCGTAACCATCGGCACAGAAGAGGATAGCAAAGAACTTAACATCACAAAACTGCGTTACCACAAAATCATCATCATGACCGATGCCGATGTAGATGGTAGCCATATCACCACGCTTATTCTAACCTTCTTCTTCAGGTATATGAAAGCCCTGATAGAAAATGGCTATGTATACATCGCCACACCTCCGCTGTATCTTGTAAAAAAAGGAAAAGACCAGCGCTACTGCTGGAACGAAGAAGACCGTTTGGCAGCAGTCAAAGAAATGGCCGGAGAAAAAGAAAGCTCTGTAACCGTGCAGCGATACAAAGGTCTTGGTGAAATGAATGCTGAGCAACTTTGGGAAACAACCATGAATCCTGAGTTCAGAACCCTGCGTCAGGTAACCATCGACAGCGCTGCTGAAGCCGACCGCATTTTCTCGATGCTCATGGGCGACGAAGTTCCGCCAAGAAGAGACTTCATTGAATCTAACGCGAAATACGCAAAAATCGACGCCTGATGATGTTCAAAAAAAGAATAATTCTCGGTTACGTTACGGCAGGATTACTTTGCAGTTTGAACACTCTTGCGCAACATAGTTTTGTTTTCAAAAGCGGAGAGGTAAAAAATGGAACGCTCGTAAATGTTGGCAACGGAGTGGTAACATACTCGGCTAAAGGTATCAATCAGGTTTGCAACTTGTCTGACCTCAAACGCATAGAGCTGGAACAAAATATGCCCGCCGTCACTTCAGGCACCGCCGCAGCAGCACCTGCAGATGAACAAACGCTCACCCTGGGAAAGTTTACATTGAAATATTCCATGAAAGGAAGAAACATCACCAACACTCCCAAAGTTGAAAATATGACCGAAGAGAGAGGAACCGTGATTGTGGATGTAACCATCGATAAGTATGGCAATGTGATATCCGCGATTCCGGGAGCTGCAGGGTCAACCACCAACAGCAAATATCTCTTCACCAAAGCAGAGCAGGCCGCCAAAAGCGCGAAATTCGACACCTCTCCTACCGCCCCGCTGAAAACTTCAGGAACCATTACGGTGCTATTCTGAGGCTCACCTACTAATAGAAAGCTGATGTTCATCATCAGCTTTTTTTTTGCAATAACCTGTTTCGGCCATTGATTGTTGAGCCAAACAGGACCATCAATTTCGACTATATTAGCAGAGTGAAAACAGGACATAGCAAAACCATCTTTTTGATTGTGGCCATCGGTGCACTGCTGCGTCTTATTTTCATTCTCTTTGTCGGGAAGTATTATTTCGGGCGCGAAAACATCTTTTACGACCACGATACAGGAACATGGGCACTGGCCATTCAAAATTTATTTGATTACGGAAAATATACCGTTGATGTAAACCGCGACATGGGTTATTTCATGAGAATGCCGGGATACAGTTTTTTTATGATTCCATTCTGGTTTTTGGCCGGAAAAGACTGGTGGGCAGCCTTTCCTCTCATTGGTTGGTTTCAAACCCTGCTCGACATCGTGAATATCTGGTTCGTTTACAAACTTGCCTGCCGTATATTCTATGGAAAATCCGGAACCGCTTTGGTGCTTGCTGCACTATATGCCTGCTATCCATTCATCATTGTCTGGAACCCAATGACCTATTCAGAGCTAATTGCCATCTCACTGATGCTTTATTCTCTTTGGTTCATCTCAAAAAAAACCGGGGCAAAACAAATGTTATTTTCCGGAATACTCATGGGTTTATCGGTATTATTCAGACCGCAAATTGCGCTCTTGATTCCTGTAACGATGCTCGGTATTTGGGGGCTGTCTTTCAAAAGGACTGAAATAAAAAATCTAGTGGTGCCCTTTGCCATGTTTATTTTAGGCATAGGAATAACATACGGACTGTGGCCGGCACGAAACTACATCAACCATGGAAAACTAATTTTTTCACAAAACCTAACCGGTATCGATCAGTGGCACGAAGACATGATGGAGTTCAGGCAGTTCATCTATTCCGTAAAAGCAGAATGGGAGCCCCAGTTCAGCCAGATCATCAGCAATAAACCCGTTACATACCCGGCACCGGGCCTGCTCAATGCAAAAGACTCGCTTGACCTGCTTCATGCCATGGAAATGAGCAAGCATTGCGCCATAGGGTTCTCAAGGTGGACAGGTTACTGGAAAGCCCCTGTCTATGCACCCGGCGATTGTTCCGCAGAAGTCGCAGGCATCTATCGACGTTTACGACTCAAGCAAGCTGAAGACAATCCGTGGAACTATTATGTAAAAATCCCATTACAGAATCTTCATAAAGCCATCTTTAAATTTTCCCTTACCGATACCTCCAGTGCAACAAGAAAAATCGCC
>JBIIMV010000109.1:0-5332 GCA_044337805.1 Bacteroidia bacterium | reverse complement strand
AGACACAAAATAAACCTTTCCGGGTGTACAGATGGTGTACCAGAATACGCCAACATCTGCCGGCATATTTTTGGGTGCCAGTGACTGAAACCTCAGATTTCCCTTTCCGTCGGGCTTTTGAAATCCAAAATCAGATTCGGTTCCGGTAAAAAGCGTATTCTCGGAGTCAAATGCACCGGAATATACCCTGCCCATAGACCCAATGACCTTCCAGTTATTGCCATCAAAAACTTTCATGCCAAGGGCCTCTCCAAAGTACAAAACCCCACGATTGTCTTTTAGTGCACAAAGAGATTGGTTATTGGCCTTATGATCCACCGAAGAAAAATTCCTGACAGGCTTGTAATAACGATCCATCTGCGCTCTTGCAGAGAAGGTCAGTAAGCCTGTTAAAAACAGCAGACACGAAAAAAAGCTCCGGCCTGAATAAGGGAATTTCCTGATTAACATTCCGACACAAATTTATTATAATTTTATGGCTGCAAAGAACATTACGTGAGGTTATTTAGAGTCATTATCCTACTGTTTTTCAGCACTCTGCTATTATGCCTGCCGAGTCGTTCACTCTCGCATGGCAGCCTCATTCCCAAAAAAGGCTTCACGGAAAACAAAGGACAATGGGAAAACACCTTCCTTTTTCGCACTTCATTTGAACAAGGAGCTGCCTTCATCGAGAATAATGGCATTACGCTTCACCTTGCTGACCTTGCCTGGAGAGCCGGCAATCATCTTGGAAGTCCGGCCGATGGCAGGGGATTCAGAGCCTCTGTGCTGAAAACCATCTGGCTTAATGCTTCCAATGACATCGTCTTCGAAAAACATCATCCCTGCGCTTATTACGAAAATTACTTTTTGGGGAAAAATCCTGGTTCATGGAAATCAGGCATTATCCCTGCTGCCATGATTCTGGCAAGATCTGTATGGAACAAAATTGACATTGAAATTCATTCGGGCGAAAATTCATTAAAGACAAATTACATCCTGAGGCCGGGTGCAAGTGTTCATGATATCAAACTACAATTTCCTGGCTTTGAAAAAGCCTTTATCAGAAAATCGGATGAGTCTCTTGTGTTTCCGCTCTCATTCATGGAACTGGCTGAAGAAAAGCCCTACGCCTGGCAATGGATAAACGGGCAAAAAAAAGAAGTGACGTGCAGGTACACCCTGAATGGAAATGTTGCAGGATTCGAGCTTGGAGAATATGACCCTGCTCTGGAATTGATTATTGATCCTGCTCTTGTTTTTGCAAGCTATACAGGTTCTACCTCAGACAACTTCGGATTCACCGCTACCTACGACAATGATGGCCGTCTCTATGCGGGAGGTATTGTTTTCAATGCCGGTTACCCGGTAACACAAAATGCCTTCGATACGACCTATACAGGATTGGTTTCTTTCGGAAACTGTGATGTCGGCATCTCTGTTTTTGATTCTTCCGGAAGCACACTGATTTACTCTACTTATCTGGGTGGCAACGGTACAGAAGAAGTCAGTAGTCTTGTTGTAAACGGGAATAATGAACTATATGCATTCGGTGTTACAGGCTCAAACGACTTTCCAATAACGGCCCAAGCCTTTGACACAAGCTTTGCAGGTGGGCCACCACTGTCATTTCCTTCCAATGGCACTGCTTTTAATCAGGGAATCGATATTTACGTATGCCGCTTCAATACGAATGGAACTAACCTTTTAGCCTCAACGTTTGTGGGAGGAAGCGACAACGATGGCGCCAATAACTCACCTCTGGTTTTCAATTATGGTGATTACTTCAGAGGTGAAATTAATCTCGATTTAATTGGCAATGTATATGTCGGAACATGCACCTATTCGAATGACTTTCCTGTAAGCTCCGGGGCGCTTCAATCTTCGTTTTCCGGGGGAATCGATGGTATCGTTTTCAAGCTTAATCCTGCATTGAACTCACTATTGGCCTCAACTTATATGGGAGGCACCAATGACGATGCCATTTATTCCGTAACCACCGACGATGCCTTTAACGTTTATGTTTCGGGAGGCACCTTGTCGGCCGACCTTCCTGTTACAGCCGGAAGCTGGATTGGCAGTTTTCAGGGAGGCAGTGCCGACGGATTTGTCTTTAAACTCCTTCCATCTTTTTCATCAGCACTCTCCGGAACCTACGTGGGTACCTCAGCCTATGACCAATGCTTTTTCGTTCAATGCGACAAAAACAGAAATGCTTACTTATTCGGTCAGACACTCGGAAATTTTCCGGTAAGTAATGGTGTATATGTGAACCCCGGAAGCCCGCAGTTTATCCTCAAACTCGATTCTTTGCTCACAGCCCCAATCTTTTCTACAGTATTCGGAAACGGGTCTGTATCATCCGGACAGGTGAACATATCGCCAACCGCATTCCTCGTTGATGTCTGCGAAAATATTTATATCTCCGGGTGGGGAGGTGATATACTTAGCTCTACTCCAACACTGAATATGCCTTTATCAGCCAATGCCATTCAAAACAGTACAGATGGATATAATTTTTATCTGGCTGTGTTCGAGAAAGATCTTCTTTCTCTGCTTTATGGAACCTACTTTGGCGGAAGTACCAGCCGTGAACATGTTGATGGAGGAACAAGCAGATTCGATAAAAAAGGTATCGTGTATCAAAGTGTATGCGCAGGTTGCGGAAGTAATGATGACTTCCCTACTACTCCTAATGCATGGTCTCAGATAAATGGATCAACGAATTGCAATAACGGATTATTCAAATTTGATTTTCAGATTCGACTCGCCGTTGCTGACTTTACTCCAAGCACCTTTAGCGGATGTGCTCCACTCACGGTGCAGTTTAACAACAACAGCGGTAATACTTCGCAGTTCCTCTGGGACTTTGGTGGCATCGGTGGTGGATTTGCTGACGACACCTCCTTCACCTTTAATAATCCGGGCACTTACCTGATTAGACTCATTGCCTCCGACAGCCTCTCCTGCAATGGCTCTGATACAACCTTTAGAACGATACAGGTTTATGCAGCACCCCAAATTAGCTTTACCCATATAAATACTCCGTGCAGCAATCAGGTGGCATTTAGCGGAAATGCTGTTGGAGGTGCGTCGGGAATCAGCTCATGGCTATGGGATTTTGGCGACGGAGAATCAGGCACGGGCATCAATCCTGTACACAATTACCTGAGCCCGGGCAACTATGATGTGGAACTAATTGCTGTCAATGCCGATGGCTGCTCAGATACGACGGTGCAGACAATCTCATTCAACGGATATTCAGCCGCAGGAACTGCCCAGATATTGTGTAATTATCGTGCAGCCTTTCAGTTGCAAACCCCCGGAATAACTGTTCAAAAATGGATATTTAATGACCCCGGCAATCCCGGCGCTGTATCCAACTTATCCAATCCCACTTTTCAATTCTCTGATAGTGGCTGGTTCCAGATTAACCTTGTCATCTTCTTTGGACCGGGAAATATCTGTTCAGATACACTGACTATTCCCGTCTACATTCCTCTGCCACTAAAAGCAGGCTTCCGTATTCTGCAGCCTTCCTGCAACAATCAGTTTGTTTTTGAGGATACAAGTATTGTGCTTCCACCAAATTCCATCTCGCAGATTCAGTGGCAGGTGAATGGCAGCACTGTAGGTGCCGGCTCACCACTTAATACCAGTCTGAACCCGGGTTCTCAGAATATTTTTATGCTCATCACAGACCAGCAAGGATGCACCGATACTGTTCCACAAACGCTGACGATTCCTGACTATTCCCTGTTGTTGCTTTTATCTGATTCCTTACTCTGTGAACCCGGCAAAGTAACATTGTATGCAATTGGAGGTTTGTCCCGAACCTGGAGTCCCTCCTACCTCTTTAACAACCCTCTGAATGAAGTACAGACCATCACGCTGGATGCTCCTGAAACCATTTCAGTGGCGGTCACATTTCCTGATATTTTTGGCGGAACCTGCACCCTGATTGATTCAGCATCCTTTCAAATTGCGTGGAGTCAGGCAAATGACCTTGCTGTTTCTGCAGAACCTGATACCATTACTCTCAACCAAAGTTCAGAATTAACGTTGTCAGGAACCATTGGCGATAGTTTCTTCTGGTCTCCGCCGGATATCTCTACCAGCACCTCACCCTCTCCCATCATGGTTAGCCCCGATACTACGACAACCTACGTTTTCACAACCGATAACTCAGGATACTGCGCACGGACTGCCTCAGTAAAAATTGTCGTTCTCAGAGGCCCCTGCGAAGGTGGGGAGCTCTTTGTTCCAAACACTTTTACACCAAATCGCGATGGACGAAATGATATTTTCAGACCAAGGGGATACGGTATTTACAACATCAATTTCAAAGTATTTAACCGATGGGGTGAATTGGTCTTCGAAAGTAAGGATATCAACCTTGGATGGGATGGCATCTTCCGAAATAAAGCAGCAGACCCGGGTGTTTTCTCCTGGTATCTGGAATATTCATGCAGTCCTAATGAAGAAGCCTCTTTTATTGAAAAAGGCAATGTGACACTTATCAGATGAACTATTATATTAAGCATATATTATTTTTGATTATCAATCTTGTTTCCTGTGCGTTGTCCGGACAATCACTTCATTTCAGCCAGTTCAGGCAAATGGAGGTATTTTATAATCCGGCAACAGCAGGATTTTTTGACGGAGACTACCGCTTCCATGCCATACACCGAAATCAGTACCGAAGCGTGCCTGTTCCCTATTCAACCTTTTCTGCAGGCGGAGATTTCCGACCCGGAATTGTGAAAGGACTTCAGAGCGGTGCAGGCATCATGTTTAACAATGACCAGGCAGGTGACTCAAAATTTTATACACGTCAGATTTTGATTTCAGGTTCTGTTATTAAATCCTACGGCAAAGACAGCTCCCTGACATTAAGCCTGGGTGTTCAGCCCGGAGTTACCTTCATGGGAATAGATGAGAGTGGACTTACTTTCGAAAATCAGTTTCAGGGCGATAGATACAACGCCGGAATTGACCCCGGAGAAAATTTTTCAAGACTCAAGGTAACACTACCCGAACTGAATACCGGCTTATCTGTTCGAAAACAAAAAAACGCAAGAAACATAATGGGCGGCGGTCTGTCATTTCAGCACCTCATGCGCCCGCAAAGAAGCCTATTCGGCAATCCTGAGCAATGGCAATCTGCCAGAATAAATCTTATTCTTTACTCCGTCTTTCGCATCTCCGAAAAAGGAGATTTGCTGCCTGAGGTGCTTCTTCAAGGACAAAAAAAATACCGCTCCTATGTTGCAGGAATGCGGTATCGCCACTGGCTGCCTCCTGTTGAGGGTAATCCAACGGCAGTATATGCCGGTTTATACTACCGAAT
>JBIIMV010000107.1:0-5343 GCA_044337805.1 Bacteroidia bacterium | reverse complement strand
CGATATACCCTATGCCCCTGGCCATTTTGAATTTGAGTCGAGACATGACTGGAAAGTTTTCTCCCTCATATTTGAGCCACTGCCCATGAAATCCTGCCTGATCAGAATGGTGGAAGAGGAACCCGGCAATAGAAATAGTTTCAATTACGAGGATATTGAGGTGGACTTCGGTGCAGCAATTGAAATTATTCTACCCGACCATAATCCGGTCAGCATAAAATAATTTTTGTTTCCCTGAACTGAAAGAATCACAAAAGTTTTCAATGAGCATTTTGCTTAAAAATCAAGCTTTTAATTTTTCAACTCTTCATATTTTTCTTTCAGGCATTTGAAACATGGCTCTACCTTTGATTTCATTAAATCCCTTTAACCAAGCCCTCAAAATGACCCCGTTTTTTTCTCTACCTTATCAACTCTTTTCGACATGCTGTTTGTTGTTGAGCATCTCATTCTCTTCCTGCAATAGTGGTTATACAGATGGAGTTAAAACCCGCCTGCCCGTGAATGAATTTCAGGAATTGCTGAAGAAGACTCCGGATGCTTTGCTTATTGATGTCAGAACTCCTGAAGAGTATTCAGGCGGACATTTGTCCGGGTCTCTGAATATCGACTACAATGCAGATGATTACCTTCAACGCGTTTCTGATTTGCCAAAAGATAAACCTGTATTTGTCTATTGCCTGAGCGGCGGACGAAGTGCTTCTGCCGCCAAAGAAATGAGGAAGCAAGGCTTCATGGTGGTTTATGAAATGGATGGTGGCATGATGAAATGGAGGGCTTCTGGTCTGCCGGAGGAGCAAGCAACAGCAGCGGAAAATCCCGGAATGAATATGGATCAATATCTGGCTCTCATTCCTGCAGGAAAAAATGTTCTGGTGGATTTTTATGCCGATTGGTGTGAGCCTTGCAAAAAAATGAAGCCCTGGCTGGAAGAACTTTCTCAGTCACACGCTGACAAGGTTATTGTCGTACGGGTGGATGCCGATAAAAATACCTCACTCTGTAAACAGCTGGGCATAGACGCTTTGCCTGTTCTGAAGTATTATGTAGATGGCAAGGAAAGATGGATGAATACAGGCTTTATCCCGCGCGAGGAAGCCTGGAAAAAACTTGGGATTTCTCAGTGAATCATCCTTTCGTGAAACAGCTCGATGACGCCTTTATTAATGCTACCAAAATAATTATGCCACAGTTGATTTTGAGTCACTGCTTTTGCATAAAACCCGGTAAACAGTAATAACCCCTAATAATCTCTCGCTCACATACTCATTACAAAATGGATTTCAGAATATTGATTTTAAAACGCTCCATTGCTGAAGTTAAAAATCAGCCCCCGCCTGATGATTTTATCCTGAATTATGCCGACTTTCTGCGCCATCGCGATATTATTAAGTATTATGCTTTTAATCCGCGTGTGTTCCACGCCCTTCTGCAACTAACGATTGACCTTTGGCCAACTACGAAGCGCATCAATCGTTTGTCGATGTTATGGAGTCTCAAATTATTTTATCAGAAAGGCAGGTTTAATAAAATGGCAGGGAATCTAGGTGTGGCCAAAGGTATTCGCAGAAGGCTGCCTGAGGAAACCCGCAACCTGATGTTTATCCTGTTCAGAACTATATTTGAAAAGCCACATCACATTAATTCGACCCAGATTGAAGAGGCAAGAAAAATATGTAATCATTTATTGATGAATGTGACCATAAATTTGGAACATCAGAAATGGCTGTGTGACCATGCTTTCAAATCAGCACATATTCTTAATCGTGTTCTGCGTTATCCGGAGAATTCCCCCATTATCAGTGCCTGGGCAGTTGAACATTATTTTCATCCTGCACTAAGGTCGCGTCGTGCAGAACATCTTAGCCGTATATTGGATGCCAACCCGCTTCACGTTGTGGAACAAAAGACCTTGCTCGATGATTTTCATCATCTTAATGATCTGGACAGGCAGGCCATCAGGACTTTCCTGTACGAGAAAGAGGCAAACAAGTTAATGCTCGAAGATTTCAGTGAATTCCTTCCATTGCGTCGTGAATCACGTATATCACCTGATGGTTTTTTTGAGCCATCTACTCCAAAACCCTCTACGATGGAGCCGGAACTTAAGTTGAGCAGGAGGTTTTATGATATGTTTTCTTATACCGTGAAGGTTGGTGATAAGTATCACATGGTTCCCGATTTTAAGCGTGCTACTCCGCAATTCATGGAAGATCTGGGCAAGATTCACTCACTTACCATGTTGTGGTCGATTGGCTATTCCAGACTTGACAGCAAGAAACAATTGGAGCTTATCAAAAAATATTACCAGACAGAGTTTTTTGCTACTGCGCAACGTATTGCTTCTAAAACATCAAATGTAAAGCTACTTGAGTGGCTGCTTCACCTTGAGGAATTTACCAATCAGCTTGAGAAGAAAAGATAATCTTTTCGTCATTCAGTATATCTTTTATTTTTGTGTAAGAGCTGTATTTTATCGCTACGATTGATATTTCATGAATTTGAAACGATTTTTTCCCACAACGCTTTAGACATCTATCCTTCTTCTCTATGAAAGTATTATTTTATAAACTTCTTGTTTTTATCATCATTATACTGTTTAAAATACAGCCTGTCTCAGCGGTATCTGCGGTGTCTTTTTTTCATCGTGTAGGACAGGATATCATTGACCCGGATGGAAATCGTTTTCTCATCAGAGGAGTTAATGTAAGTTGCTGGCTCTATCAGGAAAACTATGTCATAGGTGGTGCACAAACCGCATCTAAAGAGACTGCGAAAAGAATAATAAGTCTGATAGGAGAGAAGGGATATTATATGCACATCAATAATATGATGGATTCTTTTTTGCTCGCCGGCGATGTTCGTTTGATGCAGAGGATGGGTATCAATTGTGTACGTCTTGGTTTTGATGCTGTTTTGTTTGAAAATGATTCTTCTAAAAATCTCTTTTTCCGTAGCATCGACCGTCTGCTTCCCGTACTCAGAGAATGTAACATAGCAGTGCTACCGATTATGATGGTTCCTCCAAAGGCTCCTGATAAGCTTTGGTGTACAGGTTACGTCAAGGGCGATACCATGTTATGGGATTCTCCCTCTGCAAAAAGGCGTACCATAGAAATTTGGTCAGAAATCGCTTCCCATTATAGCGCTGAGAGAATGATTCTGGGCTATGATCTTATCGGGGAACCTGCTCTGCCAAAGAAACGTGCCGGGGAAATTGCTCAATTATACCGCGATATCTCCAACGGAATTCGCAAACACGACCCGAATCATATGATTGTATACGAAGGGAATAATCATGCAATTGACCTTGATGTATTATCAGCTTACGATGACATGCTCGATAAGAATGCTTGTTATTCTTTCCACCTTTATACCTGGTTTGGATTAAAGATGAAAAATCACTTGCCTAAATTCATGAAGAATTCCGGGATGTGCAACCGTCCTGTCTTCTGTGGTGAGTGGGGCATCAATCGTCTCTCTGCCATCTCGGAACAGGTTACCCTCATGAATGCTGAAAGAGATATGGACGGCTGGATTATATATATGTGGAAAGCTCTGGAATTGCCCACTGGAAAGGATGAAAAAAGGCGCCCTCCCTATTATGGAAATTGGTTTTTTATCCCTTTTGATAAATTGAACATGTCGCTGCTTACCTTTAAAATTGATAACCGGACGAGAGATGTGCTTGACTGGATGTCTATGGTGAAAAAGGCTAGGGTGCCATCACCCGATGAGCTAACAACAACATTGAAAAATATTGCTAATACCGCGCATTACCGCAATTGTAAGTTGAATGAGGAACTGATTCGTGTTCTTGGATTTTCTATTGTAACTCCATGATTTGACTTTTATGTTTCAAGTCTTTATGATATCATTCTTGTTGCATCGTAGTATTCCTTCATTCCCTTTATCATTTTCTGTTAATTCCAATTTCCAAACCTTAATTTCATGAACGAAGAAATTTCAACCTTCTGGACGGGTATGTGTCCTGAGAGTGCCCTTCAGGGCAAAAGCGTGCGCATGCGCCTGAACGATTTTGATTTTTATGAAAGTGAAGAAACAGGCCTACAGATTTTTGTATTTCCTGGAGTTCAGGCGGTTATTCTCAACTTCAGGGGAAAGGGAAAATTCAGAGAAAAACCTGTTTATGGGAAGGATGTCTACAATGGAGAGATTCTGAGTCCTATGAACCATCCCCGGCCTCCCTTCAATGATCCTACAGAGATTTTCACGAGCAGCGACGAAATCAGGGAATATATTGCACAAATTCCCTACGGGACTTAATTTCTTTTACTCTTTTTCTCAAAGCGAAAATAAATTTCTGCCTTATCAATTCAGAGTTGCGCTTATTCAATTTGCAAGCCTCAATTATTCATCATGAATAATAATGGGGCCGGCTTGGTTTGAAGTCTTTTTGCAGTGGTATACTTACCGTGGATGGTTCCAGCCTTAGAGTTTTTGATTCGAATCGCTAAGCCTGTACCTCCCACCATATCAAATAGGAGTTATTGTAAGATCAGGTTAAAGAATATTTGAAATGATATTTTTTTCTTTTAGGACAAGCGGATTGCCATAGGCTATAAAATTCTCAGGTATATTTTTTGTCACCATTGTATTTGCTCCGATAACAGCATTGTTTCCAATTTCATTTTCCCCCAGAATCTTGGCACCTGCATAGCACACCACATTATCTCCGATGATGTTGCCTCTTGCACTCTGTGTCCGGTGTCCGATGGTGCAGTTCTGATAAATTTTAAATCCTTTTCCAATCTTGTTCCTCGATCCGATGACAGTGCCTGTACCATGAAAGATATAAAATCCTTCTTCAATTTCGGTGGAATAATAAATCTCACAGGCACATAGGTCTTTCATGAGAAAGTGAATCGCTCTTAGTGATGAACTTGCGGGATTCTTTTTATAAAGGAGATTTCCCAGTCTATAAAGGAAAATGGCGAGTTCGTTTTGATTGCCGGTGATTCTTTCTTCAACCTCCTCGCGACTGACATGAGGGAAATGATATTGCACATCCTTAATCGTAAGCTCCAGCGCGGCCTTGAAATTTTCTTCCTCAAAAAACGCTTTGTCAGGCTTGGCGAAGACCCTGGCTGCGAGAAAATTCATGAATTCCAACATGTCATTGTTCTTTATCAAAGCTTTGGAAAATAGGTTCCGTAGATGCTGTTTTTTCTATTTTCCGGAATAAAAATAGCTTTTTCATTTTTAATATGTGACATCAGAGATTTCATTTTCCGTTTTTCAGCTACTCTTGTTTATTCTAACGGGTTTATCTTACATTATAGGGTATATTCCTTACTCATAAATCTAAGGTCTCAAACTATT
>JBIIMV010000280.1:0-3325 GCA_044337805.1 Bacteroidia bacterium | reverse complement strand
TCTTGTCATGTGAGAATTGCCTCTGAAAAAGCAAAAATAGGTTTGCCTGAGGTCGGACTTGGTGTGATTCCGGGTTATGGAGGAACGCAAAGGGTGGCTGCTCTGGCAGGTAAGGGAAAGGCATTTGAACTTATTCTTACCGGCGACATGATGACTGCCAATGATGCACTCTCCTGCGGCCTGGTGAATCAGGTCGTGGCGCCTGAGCTACTGTTGCCTGTTGCCCAAACGATGGCTGAAAAAATGGCTTCACGCAGTGCCTCTGCACTATCGGCCGCAATTAAAGCGGTGAATGCTTCTTTTCCAAGCTCTGCCGATGGCTTTGCAAAAGAAATTGAAGAGTTTGGGCATTGTTTCGGCACCCCTGATTTCGTTGAGGGTACTTCCGCATTTCTTGAAAAGCGGAAGCCTGAGTTTAAGACGGGAATTTCGGCTTAAGGGGTTTACTTTTTCTCTATTGCGTCCAGCTCCCTTTGTATGAGGGTGCTCCAGTACCTCACTCTTTCAGTGGTTGTGCCGTTTTCGGTTTCATCTCTGAAGCGCAAATCCATCTCAACCATATCTTGAAAGTTCCGCTCCATGATTTCTTTTAATTGTAGAGTTTGTCCTTTCTTGAAGCTGGAACGCCAAAACTCGCTCCTCATTTTATTAACGTGTAATTGATAAATTTTTAAGATGGTAAGGGCGTACTCTCCAGCATTTTCGGAGGTGTCAATCTCGGTCACAATTGCCTCAGGAAGTCGCTCAAAACTGAAGGAAACTCTTACCCTGGTTGGTTTGTAAAGGGAATCTTTCTTGATGAAAATTCTTGGTGGTGCATACAACTGAGCCTTTACCTTTATCAGGTTGGTTTTCAAACCTTCTTCATTAACCCATTCTTTGGTTTCAGTCTGCTGGAAAAATAAGGTATCTCTTAACTCTGAACCTGTTTGTGCCATATTTACAGAACAAATCGCACAGAAAATAATTAGGAAAATACAAGTTCTAAGCATTAGATGCAAATTTACAAAATTCATCCTGCTTCTTCTGCCTCTATGTTAACTTTGCATGATGAATAGAGTTCTTGCCATTGACTATGGATTGAAGCGTTTGGCCGTAACAGATCCTCTGAGGATAATTGCCTCGCCTCTGGCCGCTGTAACTACTTCTGAGTTGAAGGATTTTCTGAAGCGCTATATTACCTCTGAAAACGTTCGGGAATGTGTAATAGGCATTCCTTTTACTGCTAATGACAATGATACTTCTTTAATCCTTGAAATACGTTCTTTCGTTGAATGGATGCGTAAGGAGTTCCCTCTTTTAAAAATTTCTGAGTTTGATGAGTTCGGGACTTCTGCAGAGGCCTCCAGGGCACTTTTGTCTGCCGGTGTACCCAAAAAAAAACGTCAGCAAAAGTCCAACATTGACGTTATGAGCGCTGTTATTATCCTGAAAAAGCATCTTGAAGAGTATATTTGACCTATGATTTTGCCCGTTGTTGCCTACGGTGATCCCGTTCTGAGAAAAAAAGCTGAAGAAATTGGTCCTGATTATCCGGGTCTTAAAAAGTTGATTGAGGACATGTTCGATACCATGTACGACGCTAATGGTGTAGGATTGGCTGCCCCGCAAATTGGTAAACCCATTCGTCTGTTTATCGTGGATGCCGCTCCTTTTGAGGATCAGGATCCTGAGCTGAAAGACTTTGTTCAGGTTTTTATCAATCCGGTCATCATTGAAGAGAATGGCGAGCCATGGGCCTTTAATGAAGGCTGCCTCAGCATTCCCGGTATACGTGAAGATGTTCAGCGTCAGCCTAAGCTCATTATTCAATACCAGGATGAAAATTTTGAGACCTTCGAAGAGGAGTTCGAGGGCATTGCAGCACGAATCATTCAGCACGAATATGACCATATAGAAGGGAAACTCTTCATCGATCGTATCAGTTCTTTCAAGCGTACCTTGCTGAAAGGAAAACTCACCGATATCTCAAAGGGTCAGGTGGAGGTTGATTACAAAATGAGATTCCCCAAGAAATAATGAATAATATGAAGGTACATCTCTGTCTATTATCCCTGTTTTTCTGTTCTCTTGCCTTTTTTTCATGTTCCGAAAATAAAGCGCCTGAGAACAAAAGCCCGGTCAAGAAGCAGGCATCTGCCGCTGATTTCAATCGTATGATCGACTCTCTTGAGACCAAGCTGTTTAAGGATCCTTACTCCGCTGCAAACCGGGGTATTGCCATGAGTCTCATGCGTGTTTATGATGATTTCTCACGCTTTTATCCCGGCGATTCTCTCGCACCGGAATATCTTTTTAAGGCCGCTGAACTCGCCACCTCCATTCAGGTTCCGGCATCTGCAGTGGCCTACTATCAAAAGATTGAAGAGAAATATCCAAGATTCAGAAAGCGCGATCAGTGTATTTTTCTTCAGGGTTTTGTTTACGAATCCCTGATGAACGACACTGCAAACGCAGCCAGACAATACAGGAGATTAATCGCGGAATTCCCTCAGTCTCCTTTTGTCAAAGACGCTGAAGCAAGTATTCTGAATCTGGGAAAAACGCCTGAAGAACTTATACGCGAATTCGAAAGGAGACAAAAGGGGGCATGAAGGTCAGATGATTTTTGCCTGATAGCCTTTAGACAACAGATAACGCAGGCATTTATCGCGATGATCTCCCTGAATGATGATCTCCCCGTCTTTTGCTGTTCCTCCTGAACCGCAATGACTCTTTAGTTGTTTGCCAAGCTCCTCAAGGTCTTCGTTCGTGCCAATAAAGCCGAGTATGGCTGTCACAGTCTTTCCTGCTCTGTGTTTGGTCTCCAGCCTGATTTTTAATTTCTGTGATCCGGGTGCCAAGGTCTCCTCTTCGGAGTCGCTTTCGAAACTGAATTGAAAATTGGGATTGGTGCTGTACACCACATTGACCTTTTTATCCTTGTTTTTTTTCATGGCTTTCAGGAATCCTTAGTTGAAGGGAGGCAGGCATTATTTCCACATCAAAAATGCCGCTCTCACAATAATAAGGCTCCCCGTCGATATGCGCAAGCTTAGATGGAGACTCAACAATGAATTTTTTTCCCCTCCATCTGCTGTAGAGTGGGGAATGATCCAAAGTCCCCCGAAAGAGCCTGAAAAGCAAAGGAAAAATCTGATGCCATCCGGGTTTTCTGATGGAATACAATTCCAGTATGCCATCATCTATTCTTCCGCCCGGATTCACAAAAGCTCCGTTACCCATCTCTGCTCCGTTAGCAATGCCTAATATCCAGCTTTTTATGACCACGGTCTGTTCGCCAAATTGAATTTTGAATACCTGTTCACCTGAAGAAAACAACCTC
>JBIIMV010000208.1:0-4012 GCA_044337805.1 Bacteroidia bacterium | reverse complement strand
CTTCGACCTCAGCAAAGACAGCTTGCTGGCCCGCGGTGGGGTACATCCCGAATGGCTGATCCTGGCATGGGAGATGAGCGGAAAACCCGAAACATTCTTCAACACCTTTTTCAGCAGACTTGCCGGGACAAAAAAGCTTGAATCCGCTATTCTTGCAGGTAAGACAGCAAGTGAAATCCGTGCCTCCTGGCAGCAGGATATTTTAGCATTCCAAAAAGTGCGCTCCCGGTATCTTTTATATCCCTAAGCATCAACATGTGTTATCAGGTTTCACTTGCCTTCGACAGGATGGCCCTGTCAAATCACTACAAAATTCCTTTCGAAGAAAATACGGAATGGGAGCCTGTTTACTTTCAAACCGGATTCAGCTTCCCGCAATGGCCGGTGCTCAGTGATTACAGGCATACACATTTCAGCCTGATGCGATGGGGCTTGATACCACAGTGGATTGCCGACCGTAAAAAAGCAAGTGAAATACGCTCACATACTCTGAATGCGATGTCAGAGACGGCTGCAGAAAAGCCATCCTTCAGAAGCGCAATGAAACAATTTCCCGTGGTGATTCCCGTGGGAGGATTTTTCGAAAACAGACATGAAGGAACGCAGAAAATACCCTATTTCATTTCTGGAAAAGAAGAGAAGATTCTATCACTGGCAGGCATTGCCGACGAATGGACAGATAAACAAACCGGAGAAATCATTCACAGCTTCAGCATCTTAACATGCAAGGCAGAAGGTATCATGAGTTTCATCCACAACAGCAAACTAAGATCACCACTGGTGTTGCAACCCGGCAGATGGAGAGAATGGCTGAATATTGAACGCGATGCAAATGATCGCCTTGAACTCGCCGCCAGGGCCGACGAAATCCTGCAGGCATGGAAGATAAAACCTGACTTCAATAAAACACGAACCATGCGCAATCAGGAACAATACCTGAAGCCCTGGGCAGACCAGGGTGCGCCGCCGACGCTATTTTAGTTATTGGGTGCGCCCGCTTTTATCCAAAGACGGATTTTTGCCAGAGAGCAATCATCCATTTTACTGCTTGCCCCTTTGGGCATTTTGAAACAGAGGCTTTGTCGTCCCAGTTAACAACGGAGTAAAGAACACTGCTTCCGTCGGCATTCAGAGAAGTAAAAAGAGTCACCTTATCGTGTGCGGAAAGATCAATACCGGAAGCCGAAGTAGCAGAATGACAAGAGCTTGTGCCACAACGGTCATCGAGTATTGGCTTGATGTCTTTCGTGTAGGAAACAGCAACAGAGGTGTCGCAGGTATTGGTGTTCAACAAACTATCCAGAGGGTTTTTTGGATAGAGGTCTTCGAGATTATCGTAGTAACAAGCCGAGAACAACAAGGAAACAAAGAACACAGGAAGGAAAAACTTTTTCATGATCAGTTATTTTTTGCGCCCTGAATAATCCAGTAGCGGATGAGTTCAATATTCTTCTGAGATAATCTCGGAGCCGCCTGCGGCATACTTCCCCTGTCGACCTCCTCAAACAGGTCGCTGTCTTCCGGTTTGCCCGCTTTTATGTCGCCGTTTCTCATGACCTCATCGTAAGTCGTTAGCGCCCCCGCATCTTGACCACCCTGAGAAGAGTGGCACGCTGACGCAGTACAATTGCCAATGATAATGGGCTGAATATCGCGACTGAAGCTAACTTCAGGACCGGGTGCCGTTACCGCATCGTGTCTGCATGCACTGAAAAAAATCAGAAAGGATGCGCTGACAACAGAAAGGAGAAAGGTGTTTTTCATTTTATTCCGTTGTTTCAAACTTACGTAAAAAAGCTGATTTCTTGTTTGCTGTGCCCAGGGTAAATTGATAAGGCGCATCATTTTTCTCCTTCTTCTCCATTTTTCTCTTATCGGGCTTTAGGTCCTTGATAATGGTATTAAACTTATCCTCAGAAGAGATCACCTGCATTGTACCGGACTGGTAGGTAAAGAAGAACCAATGCCCTCCATCGTCTTCGATATAGAGGTTAAAGAAATCACCGCTACGTTTTTTTACCACTTCAAGCTTACCCTTAAAGTATTTATTGAGCTGAGACTTACCCATGATGCCGAGCCCCAGTGGGCCAACCGAGATAAAAGATTTTGTTGCCGGATTCCACTTCATTTTAAGGTCGCTGAAGAAAAGGGTATGCTCAAGCTCATCAGGAACCTTTTTATAGGCGCCATACAGATTTACCTGAGCCACGAGACGGTCTGATTCCTTTTTTCCGATTTTCTCAGCTATGGCACGCTCATAAACAGGACGACTGAAAGAAACAGGGAGCTGGGAAGAAGAAGCTTCGAACAAATCACGCATCATTTTCATGGCTCCATCCTCCATGAAGAAGTCAATGGCCATGATGAGTTCAAAATTGATGGAATCATTTACCGTATTATGAATACCTGTTCCGAAAGAATTCAGCTTCACCTGACCCAGATTGCTGCTGATATCGATTTTACCTTCCGCGTATACCTGACAAGATGAGGTATTCAGACTCACATAGTTACCCGGGAAGGTAAGCTCACGAATCTTTTCACGGTTCGAAACCCTGTACTCGCGGGCATCCTTATCGTAATAGATAAAACCGCTGGTAAGAATCAGTTCCCAGTCGCCGGTGTTTCTTCTCGAGGTCTGGAAAGTTGAGTAAACCATAGCAGTATCAGTAGCGGTAAGAAGACCCGTGACCAGTTTCTTGCGTGTACCTGCATCGAATACAGAGTCACCGAGCGGAATAAATACCTCTTTTGGATTAACATCTCCTGTGAACTCAATCCAATTTTTGGGAATAGCGCAATTGTGGTTCATTCTGAAAGAACCCTTGAAACCAAGATTCGGGTTGCTGGCGGTAAGAGTGATATTGCCCTTGTAATCGAAATACGGACTAAGCTTGAATGCGGCCGACTCCGGTATAGAGCCCTCCCCAACGGTTTGATTAGAGGCATCCGTGCTAAGCTTGTTGAACTGAACTGTCTGTTCCTCTCCTACCTCATCAACGTAGTTATAATCAGCACTTCCGCTATAACTTTTCTTACCATAAATCTCCAGCGTGGCATTAAAGAGCTTGTGGTATTTGGTAATGATATTGGCAACAACAGTGGCACGCTTCAGAGTCTCAATAATCGCCTTTCGCAGAATGGTAACATTTCCGCTATCAGGGAAAATACGTGCATCGGCAACATTGATAAACCTTACCTCATGGCAGTAAATAATACTCGATTTTATATCGTATTTAGCACGCGGTGATAGAAAGCGCAAGGAATCCTGGTCGGGATGAGTCGAAATAAACTCGGCACCTGTGAGGTCAACCTCCTCGCCCTGAGAATCGGTAACCGTGCTTTTCTTGTCAGCAGAAAGTTCAAGATTGTCTTTCTCCATAAACCATTTGAACTGATCCATGTAACACATGTACTGATTCACAGGGAATTTTACGAAGGAACCGCCACCATTGGATTTGAACTCCGCCACCTTTGTATCAAAATCAACATGAGCCTTAAAATTAATGGTTGCAATACCAATATCGCTGGCGGCACCGCTCTGAATTTCAAAGTCGCTGGTGTCGGCATCAAAGAATCTTTCTGAAAACCTCATGTGCCCGGATTTGAGGTCGGCCTTGTAAAAACTCATGGTACCGCTGCCTGTCATGCCATCCGGACTAAGCGTAGTATATCCTTTATGCTTGGCGATGCCTCCATACATGTCGAAGGGATGATACACCTTGTTTTTTGTAATCATGTAATTGGCGTTTGGCATCCAGTGAACATAGGCACTGTCGGCCACAGCCATAGGGAACTGAGTTTGCCCCCCACGCGGCTTGTTATCAAATTTCTCCGACCACGTATTCATTGAATCCGGGAAGAACTGGAAATCTTTTGATGTTGTTAAAGAGGTAACATATTCCAGACTTCCGTCGCCACGCAGGCCTTTGTTACTCATATTAATTTCACTCAGATATTTTCCTTTTCCTCCGTAAGCAGGATAGCCTTCAGGCGGGGTGAGTGTTTTAAAGCC
>JBIIMV010000106.1:0-5387 GCA_044337805.1 Bacteroidia bacterium | reverse complement strand
AGAGAGAAAAAACACGTTTCCATAACCTCCTGTTGCCAATACCACGGCATGTCCAAAATGACGCTCGAATTCACCGGTAACGAGGTTTCTTGCAATGATTCCACGGCACTTGCCGTCTATCTTTACAATCTCCACCATTTCGTGTCGGGAATACATTTTCACATTACCCAGACCAACCTGTCTTGAGAGAGCGGAATAAGCTCCCAAGAGCAACTGTTGTCCGGTTTGACCTCTTGCATAAAAAGTTCTCGAAACCTGAGCTCCACCAAAAGATCTGTTATCGAGCAGCCCGCCGTAATCTCTGGCGAAGGGGACACCCTGTGCCACGCACTGATCGATGATGCTTGCACTAACCTCCGCCAAACGATGAACATTGGCTTCGCGGGCTCTGAAATCTCCTCCCTTTATGGTATCATAAAAAAGTCTGTAAACGCTGTCGCCATCGTTTTTGTAATTCTTTGCGGCATTAATACCACCTTGCGCGGCAATACTGTGCGCACGACGGGGACTATCCTGATAGCAAAAACATTTAACCACATATCCAAGTTCACCAAGACTTGCAGCAGCGGCAGCTCCTGCAAGACCACTTCCCACCACAATTACCTCCAGCTTTCTTTTGTTGGCCGGATTAACCAGCTTAACACTGGACTTATAGCGCGTCCATTTTTCGGCAAGGGGGCCGTCAGGAATTTTTGAATCGAGCACTGTCATATCAGTTGCGAAGATGAGTCGGTTTTACTTTAAGAGAAAATAAAGAGGCATGGAGGCGAAAAGAGCCGGAATAATCATTCCAAAAACCCAATTGCCAATCATCTTTATGGCAGCGTTATATTTTGGGTGATTGATTCCCAGAGTTTGAAATCCACTCTGAAAGCCATGATAAAGGTGAAAGGCCACCGATACCATACATACAACATATAACAATGCTATCCAAACGTCACTGAAGGCTTCAGCAACTTCACGGTAAAGGTCCTTCACGATAACAACACGGGTTGTTTCATTGGAGTATTCCAACATTTTTCCCTCGATACTGCCCTCGTAAACAGATGAAATCGTTTCACCTGACAACAAATTTGTTTCATATTTCACGAAAGGAAGGTGGCCGAATTTGTATTCGAACCAAAAATCTTTCATGTGAATAATGATGAAAAACAAGAGAACCGATCCGAGGAGCCCCATATTTCTTGAGGCCCAGGTGCTATTGGCAGAGGGTCTGCTGACCTGATAAGCGGATGGTCTTGCACGACGGTTGGCCATGGTGAGAATCAGAGCATCGATAGCGTGAGCCAGAATGGAGGCATAGAGCAGATAGCTCACCATCTTGATGGGCGGAAAGGTGGTCATGAATACAGAGTACTCATTAAACGCCTGACCATCATCATTCCTGAATAGGGCTAGATTCCCCGAAACGTGAACCACGAGGAAAAGACATAGAAATAGACCGGTAAGAGCCATAAGTAGCTTCTTTCCGATGAGACTGGCGAATAAGCCTTTTGATTTTATTGCTGCTGTTGTCATACGTAACGCTTACGCGGAATGGAGCAAAGTTAAACGCAGTGTTTGATACACCAAAAACATTAACCCCTTAAGGCGATTTTAGTTCAAAAAAATTGGGTTTTCGCTTCAGAAGTACCCAAAGATGCATAACAGGCCTAAGCATCAACCCCGACTGTAGATTCTCAAACCTGAGCATTCCCCTTTTCTCCGGTAAGAATTTCCCATGTGTGGTCTGCCATCAGGCGCACACTGGCAGTAAATTCAGCAAAAGGGGAGCCGCTTCTGCCCCATTCCAGTGGAGCAATCATTGACAGATGGGACTTGCCGTCATGACCCAGATATACATGATAGATATGGCCCACAATCGGCTCAAAGCGCAATTCGCTGGAGTAAATCTGTTCCGAAATTTCCACCCGCTGCCTCAATTGGTCGGCTTGCCTTACCAAAAGCGTCATCTGTTCCTGAAGGTTGCGATATTGACTTTCAGTCTGCTCGTACATCGCAGTGAGAGCCCTGCTTTTTATTTTGCCGCGGTCCTCGGGCCTGATGAGCGCACTCCCTACATGATGTGCATATGGCAGCAAGCCGGGATTCTCGGCAACCTTGTCCTTATCTATTGGATTTTGTTCTGTCATTGTGCCAATAATAACCCTGATATTTCAAATATGTTGAAAAATTAGTCCTCCTAATGAGCCTCGATTGAAGATTCGTAAAGAATTCTGACCTTTAGCCCATGACCTGGCTGAGATTTTTTCCCCGTTATGTTACCGGCCTGATTCTCAGACTGAAAATGGGCATCCGGGTGGCAGCCCTCTATCCGCACAAGTTTAAGGGCTGCGATATTAAGAGTATTTTACCATCCGACATTGAGAAACTAATACAACCGGGTACCATCATTGGCAATAACGCAGAACTGGCCTCCGGACCGGAATTTCTTGGTAGACATCTCTATATCGGCTGGGACACCTCCATTACCCATTGTAAATTTATTGGCCACTTTTGCTGCATCAGCAATGGAGTAAAAATCGGACTTACCAACCATGCACTCGACCATATCTCCACACATCCATTATTTTATCGCAAAAGAAGAAGCTGGACCACAGAGGATACCTTTGATGAGGGAGGAGACAATTTTTGTCGTATCGAACATGATGTGCTAATCTCTGCCAATGTTTTGGTGATGAAAGGTGTAACCCTGGGAACAGGTTGCGTTGTTGCAGCAGGCTCAGTGGTTACAAAAGATGTTCCTCCTTATGCCATTGTTGGCGGCGTTCCGGCAAAAATTATTCGCTACCGATTCAGTGAGGAAATCATTGAGGGGCTTTTGAAAAGCAAATGGTGGGAACTAAGCGATCAGGAGCTGAAGGCCCGAAAAAAGGATTTCCCTTTCCCCGAAAAATGGTTACCCTGAGAGCCTTTTGAGCATAATAACAACAAAGGAAATCAACCTTCCCAAAATGAAAAAACCTGTTTCACTTCACGAAGAATACACCCACAACTTCCGATTTTCTCAGGAAGAAGTTGACATGTTTGCCCGGGTTACCGGAGACAATAACCCTGTTCATACTGATGAAGCCTACGCTGCACAGACGATTTTTAAAAAAAGAGTGATGCATGGTATGCTCGGCGCTGCTGTCTTTTCACGTGTTTTTGGAACCCTCTTTCCCGGTGAGGGCACCATCTACCTCAAACAGGATTTAAAATTTTTAAAACCCATGTTTGTTGATACCGACTACAAGGTAATATTCAGGGTCGAGGAACTTTGGACAGAGAAACATCGTGCAAGAGTGAGTACCAGCATCATAGAGGCGGATAGCGGGGCGATTTGCACCAGTGGTGAAGCGCTGGTGATGAATCCATTACGGATTAACTAATTGTGTGGGTGGCCGGATTCCCCGAAAGGAAGCAACCGAAACTCATCTGCCTGTCTTTTCAATAAATATCCCTGTTCTAAGCATGTAGTAATACAGAACCAAGGCCATTCCCGACAAAAACGGAATGAGTGAAATCATCTTAAAGGCCATCATGTCAAAAAACTCGCATGTCATCCACCAGGCGTTGGCGCTAACCCAGCAGCAAATAGCGAGATTAACAAACACCTCCCTCTTATTCCATGTCTTGTAAACTATGTAAATAGCCATGGAAATAGTAGGGAAAATCATCAGGGTTCCCACCCATTTCCATCCGAGCATCCAACAGGCATCTTTTATCAGCCAAAGAGGAACGTGGATGTTTTCAAGGTTTCTAAGCGTTCGGCGGCTCGCCATCAGTTCAAAAGCAGTAATGTTATCAAATTGTTAAGTCGCTATACCGGCCTTTAGTTTTGGTAATTTCGGCACCCTGTAAACCTATGAAACTTAACGCAATTTTTCAGGCTTTCGTTCCAAAAACAGACAAGTTCAGCCTGTTATTCGAATCTGCTGCAACCAATTTAGTTCGCGTATCTGAATTGCTCATCAAAGTAGTAAATGAAAAAGACTCAAACCACAGACTTGAAATAATCAGAGAGATAGAGTCTCTTGAACATCAGGGAGACCTTATTACACACGAAATTTTCTACGAATTAAGCAAGACCTTCATTACCCCTTTCGACCGGGAAGACATACACGCCCTGGCAACTGCCATTGATGATATTCTCGATTACATTCACGGGTCAGCAAAAAGGATGGACCTTTACAATGTAAAAACCATCACAACCCCCATGATCACTCTTGCTGAGTTAATCAGAGAAGGCAATATTGAACTACAGAAGGCTGTTACAGGATTGCGAAATCCAAATAAATTTCAGGATGTGCTGCAGAGTTGCGTGAAAATTAACAGCATTGAAAACTCTGCTGACGACGTTTTTGATAACGCCGTAGCGCGATTGTTCGACGTCGAAAAAGATGCCATCGCCCTAATCAGAGATAAAGAAGTATTACAGAATCTGGAAACTGCCACAGATAAATGTGAAGATGCCGCCAATGTAATAGAGTCGATTATTGTGAAGTACTCCTGATTTCGTGTTTTGCTGACTCATGGAGTATCTTGTTCTCATTATTTTTCTTGCGCTGGTCTTTGATTTCATCAATGGCTTCCATGATGCTGCAAACTCAATTGCAACAATCGTTTCTACCAAGGTTTTAACTCCTTTTCAAGCTGTTCTCTGGGCCGCCTTTTTTAATTTTGTTGCCTTCTTTCTTTTCAAAGACCACAATGTTGCCAACACCATTGCAAAGACTGTTCACGAGGATTTTATCACCCTCGATGTTGTGTTTTCCGGACTTGTAGCAGCTATTTTCTGGAACCTGCTAACCTGGTGGCTTGGAATACCATCAAGTTCCTCTCATACCCTTATCGGCGGATTCGCCGGCGCAGCTATTGCGCATGCCGGGCTAGGAGCACCTCGTCTCGATATCATCATAAAAATTGTCTCTTTCATTTTTCTTGCCCCGCTTATTGGAATGCTGATTTCATGGATTATCACCAGCATCATCATGAATATTTGCAAGAACTCAAGTCCGTACAAGGCCGAGAAATGGTTTAAACGCCTGCAGCTTGTTTCCTCAGCTGCCTTTAGTATCGGTCACGGAGGCAATGATGCACAAAAAGTCATGGGCATCATTTCTGTTGCGTTGGTCGAAAATGGAAACATCGCAAACATAGGTGAAATGCCTAACTGGGTTCCTCTTGCTTGTTATGCCTCTATTGCAATTGGAACCATGTCAGGTGGCTGGCGTATCGTGAAAACCATGGGCAGCAAAATAACCAAAGTAACGCCTCTTGAAGGTGTTGCTGCTGAGACAGCAGGTGCAATTACGCTCTTTATGACCGAAAGGATGAAAATCCCGGTTAGTACAACCCACACCATCACAGGTTCTATCATTGGTGTAGGACTTACGAAAAGAGTT
>JBIIMV010000105.1:0-5388 GCA_044337805.1 Bacteroidia bacterium | reverse complement strand
AGGGAATTTCACAGGCAACCTTGAGCCCGATGCTTTCGCTGTTCTATACAAAGGCAGTGGTACCACTTACACCGATTATTACCAGGTGATGCTCGATGGTGCCAATGGCAATGTGGTATTCACCGATAGCATCGGAAGCCTGCATTTTGCTTCTGCCAATGCATGCGATTTTGACAATAATGGCCGCGACGAAGTTCTGATTACCGTCAATGAAAATAACGGTGGTGTTTTCAGAAACAAATTGTACACCCTGGACTTCGCACAACAACAAATTCAGCAAACAGGGCCATCCGTATCCGGCGTGAATATCGCCTCCACTCCTCTTATCATAGACCTTGACGGGGATAATGATTTGGAATTAATAAACATTACCCGTCGCGACAGCCTGAATCCTTCTGGTATCAAAGGAGTGAATGTTACAGCCCTTCAACTCGGAATGCAGATACCCAACAATGGTATTGCCTGGGGTAGTTATATGGGAACAAAGTTTGAAGGATCCTACCAATATCGTCCTTCAAATTGTGGGACTGGCAGCATCAGCAGCAGCGCGCAGATTTTGGCACCCAGCTGCAACGGACTCAGCGATGGTTCTATCATACCGGTGATATCTTCCGTAGCGGCCCCTTTTACCTACCTCTGGAGCAATGGCTCCACGGCCTCCTCCCTCACCGGAATTTCCGCAGGTAACTACACACTGCGCATTACAAATGCCTTAAACTGCTACGAGAATATTTCATATGTGCTGCCGGATCCATACATCATTACATTCGGAGGCATCGTTCCTCCTACTTGCGAGGGTGACTCCAATGGTACAGCTGTCTTGAATTCTACAGGATGTGTATGTCAGTTCAATACCTGTACTTTTCTATGGAGCAATGGGGTTACCACAAAGGTTAACTCTACGCTTCCTGAAGGATGGAATTACGTGACCATCAATCACCCCGGCGGCTGTGTAGTTTTTGATTCTGTTTTTGTTCCCTCCCCGGCCCCTGTTACTGAAACTGTCATCATTCAATCACCTTCCTGCGCGGGCGATACCAACGCCGTCATTGAAATTCAGGGAAACTCTGCCTATCCACCACACACGATAACCTGGTGGAATGGAACACAGGGAAATACCATAAACAATCTTAGTGCAGGAACCTACACCGCCACCATTCAGGATGGGAGAGGCTGCATTGACTCTCTGGAGCTGCAGGTTACCGAACCTGCACCGCTCTCCGTTCAGGCCACTGCACAAAATCTGCTCTGCTTTTCAGGCAATGATGGAGAAATCAATCTTAATATCTCCGGCGGAACACCTCCTTATCAAACATCTGTCAATGGTATGCCGGGCAGCACGACGAATGATAGTTTGCCTGCCGGTAATTATACGGTGCTCATCAGCGACTCAGCCGGTTGCACCGTCGACACCGCCGGGGTGACCATCAGTTCACCTGATCCGCTCACCATAAGCTATTCCATTTTTCCCGAACAAAACCCCGGGTCGTTCTCAGGCATTGCCACTGCGCATGTGCAAGGAGGCACTGCACCCTACACCTTCCTCTGGAACGACCCCAATCAGCAAACAGACTCAACTGCAACCTACCTTGCAACAGGTTGGTACGGGCTGCTGGTCACAGATGCCAATGGCTGCACCATCAGCGATTCTGTTTTTGTACCTATTCTACTCGGGGTTCAAGAAACAGAGAACCAGCTCATGGAGCTGTACCCCAATCCTGCCAGCGAATTGGTATATCTCAATATTCATGCAGTTGATGTTCGTGTTTTCAATGTATCAGGTCAGCTGGTGATGCAACAATTAAAAAGCAAGGTGATAGATGTTTCCGGGCTTAGCGAAGGACTGTACTTCGTTGAATTACTTTCCGAAGGGAAGATCTACAGGCAACCTTTGGTAAAGACAGGAAAGTAAAATGAAGCAAAAACAAAAAAGCCTGTGCATCGCACAGGCTTTTTTTTGTTTTTGGCAACAGAGCTATTACGGAACAACCATCAGGACAAACTCTTTAGTTCCGCCAAAAGCTCAGTAAGTGCCTTTTTAGCATCTCCGAAAAACATGCTGGTCTTGGGATCGTAAAAGAGCAGATTATCGATTCCCGCATATCCGGCACTCATGGATCGTTTGTTGACAATGATGTTCCTGGCACGATCGACTTCAAGAATAGGCATGCCATAAATCGGCGAAGCCGGATCTGATTTTGCGGCAGGATTTACAACATCATTCGCACCAACAACCAACACCACATCTGTCTGGTCGAATTCAGGATTGATATCCTCCATTTCCACGAGTTTGTCGTAAGAGACATTGCTCTCTGCAAGTAATACATTCATGTGTCCGGGCATACGACCGGCAACCGGGTGAATGGCATATTTTACTTCCACACCACGTTCCTCAAGAAGAAGTTCAAGTTCGTGAATCACATGTTGGGCCTGAGCCACAGCAAGCCCGTAACCGGGAACGATCACGACTTTTTTGGAGTAATTCATCAGCACCGCCACATCACTCACACTGATATCCTTGATACTGCCTTTCACCTCAGAAGACTCCGCTGCACCCTGGGTTGCACCAAATGCGCCGAAAATAACGTTGCTCAGGGGCCTGTTCATTGCCTTACACATGACGATAGTGAGCAGGGTTCCCGCCGATCCTACCAGAATTCCACCGGTAAGCATCACCTTGTTGTCGTAAAGGAAACCTCCGAAAGCGGCAGCTAAACCGGTAAAAGAGTTCAGGAGAGAAATCACCACCGGCATATCTGCCCCACCAATAGGAATGACAAACATAACACCGTAAAGAAGGGACAGCGCGAGCAGACAAAAAACAGCGGTCATACCCCATTGATTGTGCATAATGAGAGCAACCAGCAGTACCAGTCCTATCATCATCACAAGATTCAGAATATTGTAAGAAGGCAGCCTTAAGGGCTTGTTCATGGTACCATTAAGTTTGAGGAAAGCAATAACACTTCCTGAGAATGAAACCGAGCCGATAACAAGTCCGGCCAGTATGGCGAGAACCCTGCCCTGCATCTGATCCTGCCCCTGCATCAGCATAACTGCTGCCTGAATGGGATTATTTTCAAAAGCTGTTACCAGATGTTCGAATTCCATTAGAGAGATAAGTGCAGCGCAGGCGCCACCCATACCGTTAAACATGGAAACCAGCTCCGGCATTTTGGTCATCTGCACCTTTTTTGCCGTTAGCCAACCCACAACCGTGCCGATGAACAATGCGGCAAAGATGAGGGTGTAAACAAGAGGCTGTACAACTGCGTCGTGCAGAAAAATAGTGCCAAAGATGGCGAGCGTCATACCGGCGGCAGCAATGAGATTGCCTTTGCGGGCCGATTTCGGATTGCCCATCATTTTAAGACCTATGATGAAGGTCACTGAGGCAATCAGGTAAAATATTTCCAGAAGGTGAGAGAACATGAGAGATCTTGAGTGAAGTGAATTTCTTATTTCTTCTTTTTAAACATCTCCAGCATGCGATCAGTAACGACAAAGCCACCAACAACGTTGAGTGTTCCGAGAACCACTGCAAGAAACCCCAGCACCAGCGACAGCCAATCGTCGGGATTTACATTGAGCATGACAAGGATGGCTCCTACAATCACCACACCATGTATGGCGTTGGCTCCTGACATGAGCGGTGTATGCAACACCGTGGGAACATTACCGATTACCTCAACCCCAACAAAAATGGAGAGGATGACGAAATAGAAAACCTCGCGGTTTTCTGCTATTAAAGAAAGGATATTATCCATGGCGAAAATTTTTTAGGTCAGGCTGTTGCAGATTTTAGTACCGAGGGATGAACAGCAACTCCCTGATGTACGATGAGTGATCCTTTGGTAATTTCCTCTTCCATCTCCCATTTAAAGCCGTCGCCGGTAGAAAGATGCGTAAGGAAAGCACCAATATTCTTTGCATAGAGATCAGAGGCGTTCATGGGTAGAAGAGATGGAATGTTGCTCTCTCCGATAATGGTAACTCCGTTTACAGAAACCACTTCATTCAAAACCGAGCCCACCACATTGCCACCGTGTTCAATAGCCATATCCACGATTACAGAGCCGTTCTTCATGCTCTGCAACATTTCGGCTGTTACCAGAACAGGCGCTTTTCTGCCGGGAATAAGTGCCGTGGTGATTACAATATCTGCCTCTTTTACATGCTTGGCCGTCAACTCTTGCTGACGGCGGGTAAAGTCTTCTGAAAGAGATTTTACATATCCCGCCTCTATGGAGTTGGAATTATCCAGAGGAACTTCTATGAATTTCCCACCCAAGGATTCCACTTGTTCTTTGGTATCGGGACGTGGATCCGTCACCTCTACCACAGCACCCAATCTTTTCGCCGTTGCAATAGCTTGCAGTCCGGCGACACCGGCACCGAAAATCACAACTTTCGAAGGACGGATGGTTCCTGCGGCAGTTGTCATCATAGGCAAAATCTTACCAAGGGTGTTGGCTGCCATCAGAACCGATTTATATCCACTTAAATTGGCCTGAGAACTGAGTGCATCCATCTTCTGCGCCCTTGAAATGCGTGGTATGGCATCCATACTGAAAGCAGAAATACCGGCTTTACAACATGCTTCCACGAGAGAAGGATTCATGGCGGCCCACATAAAAGAAATCAGGACTGCGCCTGATTTCATTGAGCCAATTTCATCAGAAGACGGGGCATTTACCTTTAACACCACATCAGCACTCTTAAACAAGCCACTGGTATCAGCAGCAATAGAGGCACCGGCTTGTGTGTAGGCCTCATCAGAAAAGAAAGCAGACTCACCCGCCCCCTTTTCAATGATAACCTGATACCCTTTTTTGATCAGGTCCCTGACAACATCTGGAGTGAGAGCGACTCTTCTTTCCCTCTCTTTTCTTTCTCTGGGAACGGCAATTTGCATGATGATGGATTTGAAGCCGTGACAAGTCAATATCAACGGTTTTAACGGCCGTAAAAGTATTAAAAAATAAAGTGGAGAAATGGACTTTTTTTAAGCAAAAAAGCTAGTTTTGAGCATGTCTTTAACTATCACATTTCTAGGAACAGGAACATCTCAGGGAGTACCACTGATTGCCTGTGAATGTCCGGTATGCACCTCCGACGATTCACGTGATAAAAGACTTAGAACCTCCGCGATGGTTGAGGCTGAAGGCACGACCATCGTTATCGATGCCGGCCCGGATTTCCGGCAGCAAATGCTCAGAGAGGGCGTAAAAAAAATAGATGCCGTTTTGCTTACACATGAGAATAAAGACCATTTAGCCGGACTGGATGACGTAAGAGCCTTCAACTACAGATGGGACGAGCCGGTGCACATATATGGCACAGCGCGTGTGCTCGAGGCGGTTAAAAGAGAGTTCGCTTATGCCTTTG
>JBIIMV010000104.1:0-5390 GCA_044337805.1 Bacteroidia bacterium | reverse complement strand
AGGCTAATGAAGATAAGTTGAGATTGCTTGTTGTTGAGATTATCTCTGAACTTTTCAAATTCAGGAAGTTCCTCAACACATGGCAGGCACCATGTAGCCCAAAAATTGAGCATATACATGGTATCAGACTTAGATTCGAGCAATTGTTTGAGCCACTTCAAGTCTTTCTCTTCATATTGATTTTGAGAAAACAATGACAGAGGCAAACAAAAAAGGAGAAGTAGAAAAAAGTTCTTCATGGCATTTCAAGCATCCTGGTGAGGTCATCGAAAACAGCGGGGTCGGAAGGACGTTTTGCATCATTGTCGATGATGCGGCCATCTTTTCCGATAATCATGTATCTCGGTATACTCGTTATTCCGTATTTACGCGTAATAGGTGCAGACCAGCCACCTTTACTGATGGCATGTTTTCCCTCCAATCCGAATTGCTGAATAGCGGCCTTCCAAAGGTCTTCCTTACTATCAATGGAGATGTACAAAAAAACCATATTCTTTAGCTGCTTGGTTGAGAATTTATTGTGTAATTCTTTTGAAAAGGGAAACTGCTGTTTACAAGGACCACACCAGGATGCCCAAAAATCAACATAGACCACCTTACCCCGAAAATCCTCCAGTCTAACGGGGTCTCCGTTCATATCAAACATCATTGCTTCAGAATCTTCGGTACGCGCTGAAGACCTTTCCTTTGGGACTGTTTCAGGCTTTTTGCTAAGCGCTTCTTTCAATAGAGGTTCGAGAGATTTCCTGTAGGCAGCGCCATTGTTTTGCTTAGCCAGTAAGTCCCAGAATTTGCGCAAGGTAATGGGATCCATAACCTTGCCATGTTTCTCAAGAAAATAACAGAGTAAAAATTCTCTGGCTGCGGCACCACCAGTTCTCTGAATAACGGAGGGCACCATAGGCAGCCAAACCTGAGGCGGCCCTGACAATTTAAAAAGTCCTTCAGATGCGGTTTGATACCATACATAATTCACAAGGAATTTTCTGTAGGCAGGTAATATGAGCCACTTATCGTCTTCCGGGGAAGGGATAGATATGCCATCCAGCATTAGCGCGGGCAGGGATTTAATTCCCGGAATAATGGAGCGGGAAGCTTGCTCTACCGGAAAACCAAATAGTTGTGAGAAATAATTGTATTTGCTCAAAGCTTTCATCCAAATGAGGCCGGGATCATTTTCGGGTACAGACTTACGCAGTGCTGTCATGTACTCGTTTTGCTTTTTTCTGGCTTTAAAAATTCTGTCCTCCCATGCATCAATTCCATATTCACCGATAGAGGCATAAACCGAGGAATCATTAAAAGAATCAGAATAGAAATAACGATGAAAAAAAGCGAAATCTGCACGCCATTGGGATGAGTCGTTGACGGCCAGGAATCTTCGGGAGCGATCCCTGCAATCCATGTTAAACTCCCATGTGCCGTTTTGCAGAGGCATGGCTAATTCCAAGGAGTCATAACGCAGGATAACCCAGGCAGAGGTTCCTGCATCAAAGGCTACAGAAAAGTTATTCTCTTGCCAATTACCCTTCAGGAGTTGTTTTTCGAGACCCAGCCAGCTCTTGTTGTATTCTATGGTAAAGGTATAACCTTTGCTGCAGGTGCTGCCTTTGATGAGGCATGGCTGCGAGAAAGAGGCTGACACCAAGGCAAAAGAAAAGAACAAGACAGCAAGAATTCTTGACAACATCAATACGAAGTTAAACAATACTCAGATTAGCGAGTCAACTATTTGAAGAATTTCATGCTGCATACTTTGTGTTTTATTCCGGGCATACCATGCATGGATTTTTTCAACAAAGGCATCATGATCGAGCGTTTGCTTCCATTCATTAACCAATTGTATGAGTTCTTTTGGCCGCGGCCCCCATTTGGCCAGATCTGCACCGGTTTTGCTATCTCTGATAACCATAATGGGAATCGAACGGGATCCACCGGTAAGATATCGATCCATCACCTCAGGAAACTCATCTCTGAGGATAATACGAAAATCGACTTTAGGAGAGCATGCCGCAATTGCAGCCATGAGCGGAACACTCTGGGCAGCATCACCGCACCATCCTTCCGTGATAACCAGCCACTGATATTCCCGGTTGAGCTTTTCCATGGCCTTTTTCAATGCAGGAATAATCTGTATGGTTTTGTCGAGACGGTTCATGCGAGAGACATTGAGCCGGGCATATTTAACCCTGGCTTCACTCTGATCTGAACCGGTTGTAAGTCCTTGTGCTAGCAGATCATCTATCATGCTGCGGTATTCCGCATAAGTGTATTCTTTACCTGGAACCTGATTGTTCATACATTTTGAGGATTGGTAGCAAAAACAGTTGCTTCTGTAATAAAACCGCGGTCATCCATCAACAACATGCTCAATAGTGTGTGCGCAATATCATCGGCCTGCAGTTTGGTTGGATTATGCGAACGATCACCGAGTCCGCTATTGATGTAAAAAGTGGTCTGAACTTCACTGGGATTTATGAGCATTACCCTAACATGATGTTTTCTTAACTCTGCTCTCCAGCACTCCGTCATTCCCCTGAGGGCAAACTTTGCGGCAACATAGGCCGTACCGCCCGGAAATCCTGAAAGGCCAGCTGTACTGGAGATATTAACGATATTACCTCCACCCTGCTCAATAAAATACCGGGCAGCAAGTTGGCCACAGATCATAGCACCGAGAACATCCACTTTCAGGAGGGCTTCAAAATCTTCTGTTCTCAAATCGGTGAGAGGGGCAAAATGACCATATGCGGCGTTGTTCACCAGCACATTATAAGCGCCCCATTCAGAAACAACAGCAGACAAAAATTCCCTCATCTGCGATTCAGATGTAACATCGGCTACGAAGGCCGGAATTCCGGCATCATTCAGTGCCTTAACGCGATCAGGATTGCGACCGCAAACAGCGGCTTTTCCGCCGGCGGCAATGATGACCTTAGCCATAGCCAGGCCTATACCGGCAGTACCGCCGGTGATGACTGCTTTTATTTCATGAGCTTTCATGTTGAAGAATAATTGGGATAGTCGATATAGCCTTCCGGCCCGGCAGTATAAAACTTTTTTCGGTCTGCCGCAGCCAGCGAAAGAGCGTGCTTCCACCTGAATGCAAGGTCAGGATTGGCGATAAAGGCTGTACCCACTGCGATAAGGTCAGCCATAGAATTTTTCAGACAATCTTCGGCCTCGTCACGATCAAAACCTCCACCCATCATCAAAGTGCCTTTGTACCATTTTCTGCAAGAAGAAATAACCCCGCCACCGTCATTTTCTTTTGTTCTCATTACATGCAGGTAGGCCAGTGAAAAATCCTGGAGTCGGGAAATTAATTTTCTGTATACAGATATATTATCTTGAATAATAATATCGTTATACAACATGCCCGGACTAATTTTTATTCCGGTCCGAAAGGGGCCAGTTACGGCAATCACAGCTTCGAGAATTTCAGAGATGAAGCGAATTTTGTTTTCGGGATTGCCGCCATATTGATCGGTTCTGAGATTTGCATTGTCTGAGAGAAACTGATTTGGCAGATAACCCGATGCTGCGTGAATTTCAACGCCATCGAAGCCTGCATTGATTGCACGTTCGGCACAGCTTGCATAATCAGCAATGACACGTCTGATATCTGCGGTTGTCATCTCCTCAGGCGCATCATGGGAGACCAATCCGTGGGAATCGGAAAAAACACTACCGGTAGCAACAACAGCCGAAGGAGCCAAAATTCGAGAGCCCGGCTGCAGATTTTTGAAAGTGGCGATACGTCCGGTATGCATGATCTGTAAAAATATTCTTCCTCCCCTTTTATGAACTGCACTGCATACACGGCTCCATTCAAGCTGTTGCTGATCATTAAACAGTCCGGGCATTCGGGCATATCCCAGGCCATCTGCCGAGGGCGCTGTGCCTTCAGAAATGATTAATCCACAGCCGCTTCTCTGTTCATAATACTCTGCTATCAGGGCATTTGGGATATTGTTCTCTGCCCTGCACCTTGTCATTGGAGCCATCACGAGACGATTTTTCAGTCTTGCGTCGCCCAATTCAAAAGAATCAAAAATCTTCACTTTCAGCTCATGATGGAAATTAACTCCTTTCGGCCTGGCAGTAAGCCGAAAGAATCAGCCTTTGCACTCAGGAGAAATTGCGATGTTCCTTTTTAAAGAGCTCTTCTCTGGGCAAGCTTCGAAAATAGTCGTAGGTAATTTTCAGTCCCTCTGCACGTGAAACCACAGGTTCCCATTTCAAAATTTCTTTTGCCTTTGAGATATCGGGTCTTCTTTGCTTTGGGTCATCTTTTGGCAAGGGAAGGGAAATGAGTTTTTGATTTGCTCCGGTGAGTTTGAGAATTTCATCACCAAACTCCTTGATGGTAATTTCAGCAGGATTTCCGATGTTAACCGGAAAGGCGTAATCGCTGAGCAAAAGACGATAAATACCTTCAACCAAATCATCCACATAACAAAAAGAGCGCGTCTGAGAGCCATCACCGAACATGGTGAGGTCTTCGCCTCGAAGAGCCTGACCGATGAAAGCAGGCAAAACACGTCCGTCGTTGAGCCGCATACGCGGGCCGTAAGTATTAAAAATTCTCACGATACGTGTTTCAAGTCCGTGTGCCTGATGATAAGCCATGGTAAGCGCTTCCATGAAACGTTTTGCCTCGTCGTAGCAACCTCTGGGACCCACGGGATTCACGTTACCCCAATATTCTTCGTGCTGAGGATGCACGGCAGGGTCACCATAAACCTCAGAAGTACTTGCCACCAGAACACGAGCTTTTTTAACACGAGCAAGCCCCAGAATATTATGGGTTCCAAGAGAGCTAACCTTGAGCGTTTGAATCGGAATTTTCAAATAATCAATAGGGCTTGCCGGAGAAGCAAAATGTAGGATGTATTTGAGGTCACCGGGCACGAAAACAAATTTGGAAACATCATGATGATAGAATTCAAATTGTTCGAGTTTAAAGAGGTGCTCAATATTTCTCAGATCACCTGTTATAAGATTATCCATCCCAATAACATGGTAACCTTCACGAATAAAACGGTCGCATAGATGCGATCCCAAAAATCCGGCTGCACCGGTAATAAGAACTCTTTCGCGTGACATGTGTCAAAGATAGACAATCAGGCCAAGCGAGTTCAAACAAATCTTGATTTCCATTTTTCCTGCATGATCCAACAGTTATCTGAACGACCGAACCATTTCAGTCTGTATCGGGCGACGAAGCGATATAGCAGATTTCGAAGCGGGGCAGGCAAGGTCAAGAAGATAGCAGTCAAACTCCAGGGAAACCCCAGCAACATGAGGGTTCGGATGATAGCAGAAGAACGAAGCCACTCCCTTCCATTATGCCAGAGCACCACAGTGTCTGAATTTTGGGCAGCAGC
>JBIIMV010000103.1:0-5396 GCA_044337805.1 Bacteroidia bacterium | reverse complement strand
CCTCCGGTGGAGGATTCACGCAAAGGTATACGCATCAGATAAGATCATTTACCATCAGCGATGATGGCAACCATCTCTCAATGGGAAATTATCAAAGCCTCACAGACAGCCTCAACTTTCGCAGAAGAGATTATAACCTTGTACCGCAGATTTTTCCCGGAGGGCAATACGGACTTACTGCCTTCGCCGGAGTGTTTCAACAAGGCATCGATCAACCTTATCACACCAGTACCAATATCACGCCGGGTAACGCCCAGCACATACCCGGCTTCTCCCAAAACCTCAGTCAGTACACATGTGCCACCCTGCCTGTCTACGACCAGAATGCAACAAACATGCATACCATCTTTTTTGGTGGTATGAGCAAGTATTTTCCGGACTCACTTACCGGGACACTCATGATGGACAGCCTCATTCCATTCGTGAAAACCATCAGTCGTGTATCGCGTGATGCAGGCGGAAATATGAGTGAATTTGCCTTGCCCGAAGTGCTGCCGGAACTCATGGGCTCAAATGCACGATTTGTACCTGCACCCGGAGTGCCGCTCATCAATGAAAAAATCATCGATTTGAATGCCTTAAGCGGCAATACACTGGTGGGTCACATCATCAATGGCATCAGCAGTCCCGAAGCAAACATTTCATCCACCGACCCCTCTGCGAGTTGGGCCACCCAACAAATACTCGAAGTGTACATCGATAAAACAGTAACGGGCCATGCTCTTCAGGTAAAAGAACCCTGGAGCTTCAATGTTTCACCAAACCCCAGTGAAGATGGCAGAGTGAACATCCGTTTCTCAGGTCATGAAAAGACAGCTCTTACAGTAGAAATATTCGATAATCTGGGAAGAAAACTCAACAGACAAAGTACTGTAACATTGAATAAGAGCGGCATAAAAAATCTGGAGTGGAATCTTTCAGACATGCAGGCAGGACTTTATTACATAAGAGTCACCGGCAATGCATTTACATCCACAGAGAGACTGCTGCTCAGAAAATAAACCAACCATCCCAACATCGGTGCCACGAATAAAAAAGAATAATTACTTTTGCACCGGTTCTTTGAAAGCTTATCCAGAAAGGTGGAGGGACTGCGCCCTATGATACCTTGGCAACCTAAAGATTAGAACTTTAAGGTGCCAAATCCTGTTTGCCTTATTAAAGTGCAAAGCAGATAAGCCGGTGATGTTACATTACAACTATTTCTACACATCCCGGTGCAAATTTGCAGCGGTTTTTTTTTGCCCTTCCGGATAAGTATTCATACATAAGAAAGAAATGAAAGACATCCGCAACGAACTGCAAAAACGAGTGCTTGTTATCGATGGTGCAATGGGCACTATGATACAGAAGCACAAACTTGATGAAGCCGATTTCCGTGGTTTACGATTCCGTGATTTTTCGCATGAGTTAAGAGGAAATAACGAAATTCTGGTACTCACTCAACCAGAAATTATTCTTCAGATACATCGTGAATATCTGGAAGCCGGGGCCGATATTATTGAAACCAACACCTTCAATGCCCAAAAAGTTTCACTGGCAGATTATCACATGACAGAGCTTGCCTATGAACTGAATTTCGAGGCAGCAAAACTCGCAAGGCTAGCGGTTGATGAATACACTGCAAAAAATCCGGAAAGACCAAGATTCGTCGCCGGAGCACTCGGCCCAACCAACAGAACTACCTCCCTCTCGCCCGATGTCAATGATCCCGGATATCGAGCCGTAACATTTGATCTACTGGTTGAAGCTTATTCAGAGCAGGTTCGCGGACTGATTGATGGTGGTGCAGAACTCATGCTTGTTGAAACCATCTTTGATACCTTAAATGCCAAAGCAGCACTCTTCGCCATCGAGCAGGTGATGGAAGAAAAAAAGGTATCCCTGCCCATCATGGTATCGGGGACCATTACCGATGCCAGCGGCAGAACCTTAAGCGGACAAACCGTGGAGGCATTTCTTTATTCTGTAAGCCACGCAAATCTGCTTTCTATCGGACTAAACTGTGCATTGGGAGCCAAGGAAATGAGACCATACCTTGAAGAGCTTTCCGAAAAGGCGCCCTTCTTTGTGAGTGCTTATCCGAATGCCGGATTACCTAATGCATTTGGCGGATATGATGAGACACCGGAACAAATGAGCCACGATATCTGTGACTTTCTGGAATCAGGATTTCTGAATATCGTAGGAGGCTGTTGTGGTACCACCCCGGACCACATAAGGCATATGGCCAAACATGCCTCTCATTCCAAACCCAGAGCCATTCCGCAAATACCACCATATATGCGTATCAGCGGACTTGAGCCTGTAGTGTTACGTCCCGAGAGTAACTTTATGAATGTTGGTGAGCGCACCAACGTAACCGGATCCAAAAAATTCCTCCGTCTCATAAAAGAAGAAAAATATGAAGAGGCACTCAGCATAGCAAGAGAACAAGTAGAGGGCGGCGCACAGGTCATTGATATCAACATGGATGAAGGTATGCTCGATGCCGTTCATGCTATGACGAAATTCATTAACCTCCTGGCTGCAGAACCCGATATTGCCAGGGTTCCGGTTATGGTAGATTCTTCCAAATTTCATGTCATTGAAGCCGGATTGAAATGCCTGCAAGGAAAATCCATTGTAAACTCCATTTCCCTGAAAGAAGGTGAAGATGAATTTATCAGACAAGCAAAGCTTATCAAAAGATATGGCGCAGCAGTTATCGTAATGGCTTTTGATGAAAAAGGTCAGGCTGATACCCTGCAACGCAGAATTGATATCTGTAAACGTGCATATGATATACTCACACACAAAGTAAATTTCCCCGCGCAGGATATCATTTTTGACCCAAACATATTCCCTGTGGCTACAGGAATGGAAGAACACCGCCGCAATGCACTTGATTTCTTTGATGCTACTGCATGGATCAAGGAGAATCTACCATTGGCAAAAGTAAGCGGAGGAGTTAGTAACGTATCTTTTTCCTTCCGCGGAAACGATATCGTGCGAGAAGCCATACATTCTTCTTTCCTCTATCATGCCGTGGCAAAGGGAATGGACATGGGCATTGTAAATCCATCCCAGCTTCAGGTTTATGATGAAATTCCGGCAGATTTATTAAAACTCGTGGAAGATGTTTTGCTTGACCGAACTGAAGATGCAACAGAAAAACTCATCACACATGCTGAATCACTTAAAGGACAGGAGAAGCAAAAACAAGAGAAAGATGAACGCTGGCGTCAGGGGACTGTAGAAGAACGCCTCACCCATTCATTGGTTAAGGGTGTCACAGATTATATTGAACACGATGTAGAAGAGGCAAGAAAAAAGTTTCCAAGAGCGCTGCAACTTATTGAAGGACCGCTCATGGATGGGATGAATGTTGTAGGAGATCTTTTTGGGGCAGGGAAAATGTTTCTGCCTCAGGTGGTCAAAAGTGCGCGTGTTATGAAAAAAGCCGTAGCGTACCTTTTGCCTTATCTCGAAGCCGAAAAAGTGGCAGGAAGAGAAAGTAATGGAAAAATTCTTCTTGCAACCGTTAAGGGAGATGTGCATGATATAGGCAAAAACATTGTGGGAGTGGTGTTGGCATGTAACAATTACGACGTGGTGGATATTGGAGTGATGGTGCCAGCAGAAAAAATACTCGAAGCAGCAAAGAAAGAAAAGGCCGATATCATAGGATTAAGCGGACTCATTACTCCCTCACTCGATGAGATGGTGCATGTAGCAAAAGAAATGGAGCGTGAAAAGTTTAATATCCCTTTGCTTATTGGAGGAGCTACTACATCAAAAGTTCATACTGCAGTAAAAATTGCACCGCATTATTCACATCCCGTCATTCATGTAAATGATGCATCACGCAGCGTAACAGTGGTAGGAAATTTACTTTCTGAAGATTTAAATGCTGCTTATGTGAAACAGCATGAAGAAGAGTTTGAAAGAGTAAGAGAATATCATAAACAGGAACAGTCTGCCCGAAAATTTATTCCACTCGAAAAAGCCCGGGCAAACAGATTTAAACCCTCCTTTAAAAGCAACGAAATCAAAAAACCGGCAAAGCTGGGGAGAACGGTGCTGAATGATGTGCCATTGTCTGAACTTGTACCCTTTATAGATTGGACTCCATTTTTCCATAGCTGGGAAATGAAAGGCTCCTATCCAAAAATTTTTCAGGATTCACACAGAGGCACAGAAGCACGAAAGCTGTTTGACGAAGCGCAGGAGATGCTGCACAAAATCGTTTCAGAAAAATGGCTCAGAGCGAACGCTGTTCTGGGTATCTATCCCGCTCACGCCGATGGTGATGATATCATTGTTTATGATCCTGAAACAGGTAACAAACCCATTGCTACGTTTTATTCGCTCAGACAACAAACTGAAAAATCAGACGGGCAACATAACATTGCCCTGAGCGATTTTCTTCTTTCTAAAGACAAAAACGAGACTGATTATCTTGGTGTTTTCGCTGTAACCACCGGAATCGGGATGGATGAAAAAGTTGCTGCTTTTGAGAAGGCTCATGATGACTATAGTGCCATTATGCTGAAAGCCCTCGGAGATAGACTTGCTGAAGCTTTTGCAGAATACCTCCACCTTAAGGTGAGAAAAGAGATCTGGGGATACGCTTCCAATGAAAATTACAGCAACGAAGAGTTGATAAAAGAACTTTATGCCGGAATAAGACCCGCACCCGGATATCCTTCACAACCGGACCACACAGAAAAGATCACCCTATTCAAACTTTTAGATGTTGAGAACAGTGCCGGAATCACGCTAACAGACTCCCTCGCTATGGTTCCTACTGCAGCGGTCAGCGGATTGTATTTCGCGCACCCCGAAGCGCATTACTTCGCTCTGGGCAAGATTCAAAAAGACCAGGTTGAGAACTACGCTGAGCGAAAAGGCATGAGCATAGAGGAAGCTGAGAGGTGGTTAGGACCCGTGCTTGGATATTAACTTTCTATTAGCACCGGTTCCGGTGAACAATACGGTGTTTAAAATTTGATAGTGGCAAAGCGAAAATCGCTGTTCCTGATATTGTGCATGAAGATACTTCCGTCGGCGCGTTCAAGATGAAAACGAGGCGTCATGGTAACCTCCTCTTCTCTTGCATTAAATAGTTTTTCAGTAGTAAGGTTTCCGGAGACATCCACCTTTGAAATATAGGCAGTGCATCTGCGTGTATTGCTCATCTGGTTATCCGGATCGTCGCGATGACCATTATACATCAGGTAGATATTACCGTCTTTGGTAGCAGAACAAAACGAGTTAAAAAATGCCCCGTCGTTTACGGTGGTTTGATATTTTGGCACCTTGCGACACCAATTCATTTCACCGGTTTGCTTCATATTGAAAACCATGATGTCTTCATAATTGAAGGTGAAAGTCTGATTGGCCATCTGCCCGAT
>JBIIMV010000125.1:0-5092 GCA_044337805.1 Bacteroidia bacterium | reverse complement strand
GATGAATCCTGAATGTTGTGCGCTGTCATTACCACATAAGCGGCCATTGAAGAGGTGACTGCGATCATGCCCTGATAGGTAATTTTATTAAAACCTGTAACGGTAACAAGAATACTATCGGTGCTGACAACAGGACTAAAACTTAGAGATACCTGACCGGATATGGCTATAGCAGCATCAAGCAAAACACCATTCTGACTCAGAGCCACCATAGCTGAATCTGCATTAACATTTACGATGATTTGCGTGATGCCAACAGGTACTGAAGGGGGATGATTGACCTGCATAGGGGTGGGAACATCGGTTCTGATGAGCAGTGAGGGATCACCGAAAACGGTCCATGTATCTGTCATCTCAGTTCCGGCAGATCCGTAACTGTCATTCATTTTCAGACAGCCATTTACGGCAATGCCGGAAAAGGTTCTTTTGATATTTCCGGAAATGCTCTCAGAGAGAATGGCATTCATCTCATCCTGCCCTTCCATAGGTGGATTCCAACTCTGATTGATGGTACTCATGAAAGTTGCTACCGCTCCCACGGGCTGCCCGTTAGATTCGGCACGCAACCATGCCTCAGCAAAACAGGTTCCTGACTGAAACTCGCCATTGACACAAGCCACTGAGTAAATGAAAGGCAACTTCCCGACATTACCCAATCCGTTTACCTCAGCATTGCTGAACCCGGATGTAACGAATGATGTGCTGCCACCATGTCCGGTATAGTTGATGATTCCAAGTCCGTCATTCACCAGAGCGCCAAGATCGGCTGCGACAGGATCTCCGGCTGCATCATTTCCGCCCTGTGAACCATCATAAAGCTCAAATCCATTGTTGTAGGTGAAAGCGGTAAGTTGCGTAAGTATACCCCGCTGGTGCTGCCAATCCATCTCACCATCGTCACCAGGTCCCTCACTCGAGCCAATTCCAACAGCATTCGCGAGATAACCGGCGGAAGATGTCATCTCTTTTTCATACCAGATGCTGCGTCTTACCTGAGTAGCAAGTTCAGCAGGATTGTTGGCAGAAAATCGTCCGACCATAATATCCGTATAGTGATCATTCCCGGTAACATCACCAAACCATTGATCAGAAGGACCAGAAGCAATATAAGCCGGTGGAACCTGAGGAGCGTCACCAACGAGGAGAATATAAGACCAGCCCTCTTGAGGAAAGGTATTTTGTATATATGCTTTCATAGCAGCAGCAGAGTTACCTGCCTGAGCATAGGTGATCATCTGAACCTTCATGCCGCGCTCTGTCTTCCAGCGAACAAATGGTTGCATGGCTTGTAAGAAGTCGTTATCGGTGTGGCAAATAATCAACATGCTTCCATCTTCGGAAGTCTGATTGTATTTTAATGATTGATGGTCGTTGATAAAGTGGTGACGAAGAATCTGATTCCACTCCAAAGAAGAAGGGAGTTGTGCTGCGAATGCAGGAAGGGGATTCACACCTTGTGCAGAAATCTTACTGACCCTCACGAGCAGACGCTGGTATGTTCTGAGCATGCGCGACACGGGATGGTAGGTTGCGGCCATCACCTTAATGGCCATACCCCTTTCAGAGCGCATGATATAGGGATCAGTGGAGGAAATAACGGAAGATGGGAAAAAGGCAGCACTGTTGTAAACGGAACTATACAGATAGGGAACTGAATTGATATCCTGATTGCGCTTGAGGTTACCTCTGGAGGGTGTTACAAGGATGTTGCCCTGATCGGTAAATACTGAATCGATGACCTCCGCCTTCCATGCACCATGGGCATCAACCTCGACAGGCACAGAAACAAAAGGCAAAGAGGGAGCACCCTTTTGAAGAAGCACCGAAGCTCCTTGTAAAACCACATCAGTTGCTCCGGCGGACTGATTCGCAATGAACTGAGGGGAAGGAAAATTCAGCTCAAGCAGTAATTCAGTCGGGGTGGAAGAAACCACCCTGGTATAAGGAATGGCGGCAAAAGAACTTTCCTGAAAAAGAATGAGCAGAACATTCAGTATGATGAATTGTCTAAGTAATTTCATAAAGTACACCTTTTAACAAAGTTAGAAAATTTGTCTGAGCACAAAAAAATTTTTTAGCCTGAATGAAAACTCTTATACTTGCGCCACATTTTAGTCTCGTTCAAATTCAAAGAACGCGATCTGATTACCCCAAAAAATCTTACTGAAAGTCGTACAGGCCACACCTGAAAATTATTTTGTCCATAGCCGGACCTGAACCAACAAATTATGTCAGAAAAGGAAAGCGGCGGCGAGCCGCAGCCAAAGAGAACCCGCAGACCAAGGGTTCCTGCGGAGCAACAACCTGCCGGATCTAGTGATCCGAGTGCAGTGATTAAAAAGCCAGAAACCACCGACGCTGCTGAACCGGCAGAAAAGAAAGCCACACGTGGCAGAAAGCCCAGGGCAGCTGCAGCAGAGCTGGATCCCATGCTTAGCTTCGATGAAGACGATGCCTTCATGAGAGCAAGAGAACTGGAACTTCAGGCGGAACGGGAAAAAGAAAAAGCGGCTAAAGAAGCAATACCCGAACCTGCGGAGGCAGAAGATAGTGGAGATGATAGTGGAGATGATAGTGGAGATGATGAATCAGAGTCTGAGGCGGAAAAGGAAAGTCCGGCTCAAAATACTCCTGCCGTTGCGGAAAACCCTGCCCCTGCATTATCAGAAAACAGAGGAGGCAACAATCCTTATTACGAAAGACGACCAAATCGTGAGCGAGAGCAGGGTGATAGAGTTGAGAGACCCATGCAGGGTGATAGAAGTGAGAGACCCATGCAAGGTGATAGAAGTGAGAGACCCATGCAGGGTGATAGAAATGCATCTGGCGGACAGCCTCAGCACCAGGGGCAGCAAGCCCAGCAGGGGCAATACCAATCCTACCCGAGGCAGCAGGGACAAAACTACCCTCAGCGCTTTGAAAGAAGACCACAACATACCCAGCAGCCACAGGAGCCTGCCTACCAGTTTGAGGCAAACCTGAGTTGCGAAGGAGTGCTTGAAATCATGTCTGATGGATATGGCTTTATCAGATCGGCCGATTATAACTATCTGAATTCGCCCGACGATGTTTACGTATCACAATTACAAATCAAGCAAGCCGGACTTAAAACAGGTGATACCATCAGGTGCATTGTGAGGCCTCCGCGTGAAGGAGAAAAATATTATCCCTTGCTGAAACTCGAAAAAGTGAATGGCAAAGAGCCCGGACAGATCAGAGATCGTGTTCCATTCGATTTTTTGACTCCGCTGTTTCCTTTCGAGAAATTTAAACTTACCGGACATCCGAATCAGACCTTATCTACGCGCATCGTAGACCTGGTAACACCCATTGGCAAAGGACAAAGGGCACTGATTGTGGCCCAGCCCAAGACGGGAAAAACCATGTTGCTTAAGGAAATTGCCAATGCCATTGCGCACAATCATCCTGAAGTTTATCTGATAATATTGCTTATCGACGAGCGCCCCGAGGAGGTCACCGACATGGCAAGAAGCGTAAAAGCAGAAGTGGTTTCATCAACCTTTGACGAACCTGCCGACCGTCACGTAAAAATTGCAGGCATCGTGTTGGAAAAAGCAAAAAGGCTGGTGGAATGCGGACATGACGTGGTCATTCTGCTTGACTCCATCACCAGACTTGCCCGCGCATACAATACCGTTCAGCCGGCCTCCGGAAAAGTTCTGAGCGGCGGTGTTGATGCCAATGCACTTCAGAAGCCCAAGCGTTTTTTTGGAGCAGCCAGAAAAATTGAAAAAGGTGGCTCCCTCACCATCCTTGCCACTGCCCTCACCGATACCGGATCAAAAATGGATGAAGTGATATTTGAAGAATTCAAAGGCACCGGTAACAGTGAGTTGCAGTTAGACAGAAGAATATCGAACAAGCGAATATTCCCTGCCATCGATATCGTTGCATCCAGCACAAGGAGAGATGACCTGCTGGTTGATAAAGAGACATTGCAGAAAATCTGGGTGCTGAGAAATCATCTTAACGACATGACGCCCGTTGAAGCCATGGAATTCATGCGTGACCACATGAGGAATACACGCAGCAACGAAGAATTCCTGCTCTCCATGAATGGTTGATGCTCAGAAAAGATATTTTAACAGGAATAGTAACGGGTAGTGCCTCTGCGGGATGGCTGGTGGCAACATCAGTCATGCTTGAAGATGAACACCCGCTGCGTCTTTGGTCTGGTCTGATACAAGCTATTATTTTACTTGCAGGCATTGTCTTTGTGCTTTGGCATTACAAAACCGAACTCATTGGCAAAGTAAGCCTTAGAGTGCCTCTGAAAAGAGGCATGATGGTTAGCCTAATTACCGGAATATTCCTCGGAGCCGCTGTGGGATGGTACACAAACATACATGACCCCCAGTATGCAGAAAAGATGATTCGCAATGCCGAAATTCACTTCCGTAAAGAGGGCAAGAAAGAGTCTGAAATACAGGCTAACTCGGAAATACTGAGAAAGAGTTTTAGTCCTTCTGCCGAAGTAAACAAAACCATATTCGGCACCCTCTTCATTGGTTTTCTGCTCAGCATAAGCGCAGGACTGCTGGGCGGGGCGCTGGTCAACAGAAAAGACTGAGGCAAGCCTTTTTCCTTAACTTTGGGCGAATTCAGAGTATGGAAAAAAACAGTGTTATATATGTAGCCGGCCATCGCGGGATGGTGGGTTCTGCCATTGTGCGAAAACTTCATCAAGAAGGATTTGACAGGATTATTACACGAACCTCCTCGGAGCTCAACCTCACCAATCAGGCAGCCGTAGAGGCCTTCTTCACAAAGGAAAAACCCCGTTATGTTTTTCTTGCAGCGGCAAAGGTGGGTGGCATATTGGCCAACAACACCTATCGCGCGCAGTTCCTGTACGAAAACCTGATGATACAGAACAATGTGATTCATCAGAGTTATGTACATGGAGTAGAAAAGCTTCTCTTTCTGGGTTCCTCCTGCATCTATCCCAAGCTTGCGCCACAACCCTTAAAAGAAGAGTACCTTCTGAGCGGATTGTTGGAACCCACCAATGAGCCCTACGCGATTGCCAAGATTGCCGGAATAAAAATGTGTGAAGCCTACCGTTCACAGT
>JBIIMV010000181.1:0-4349 GCA_044337805.1 Bacteroidia bacterium | reverse complement strand
AATTAATAAATCCTGAAAGTGCAATATCACATATCTTTACCCAAGCCCTCGCCATGAAAGATTTTCTGCCCTTGATTCGCTTCACACTGGCTTCCTTTTTTATTGGACTGCTGGCGGTATCTTTTTTCTGGCTTACCTATCTGTTTCTTGATGATCAAACGCTCAGTGCCGAGGGGCTGAGGAACATTCATGAAAACAATGTCGGCCTTTACATTCTGGATGCATTGCCATTCCTGGTTTCTTTTCTTGGCTGGTATTTACAGGCAAGGTCAACCCGGCAGATTCAGTCTCTGAAGGATGAAATTGAAACCATACGCGAAGACATCGAGGAGAAGGCTGCGTTGGCAAAGAAAATCGGCGAAAGTGACCTGATGGCACAGCCGGAGGATTTCAGTGAGGAAGATATTCCTGGCAAGGCTCTTACCGAGATGCAGCGGGCACTGGCTGAATCGAGAAAAAAAGATGCGGAGGCACAGTGGTATAGGGTTACAGCGTTTTTTGTTGCTTATCCTTGCATGCACAGTAAATTGTAATGAGAAAAAGACTAAGGAAATTTATGTTTTACCTGATGCTGGGTGGCCGCAAAGGCTCACCGGGTATCAGTCCGTACCGCTTCGCGAAACGCTTCCGTCAATACCGAACCGGCGTATTTTTCTCTCTGAAAAATACTGTTTTCATCATCATTGGCATTTTTTCTGCCGCTTTCGGTCTCAAGGGATTTCTCCTTCCAAATCAATTTATTGATGGGGGCGCTACAGGCATCTCGCTTCTTGTTAATGCCGTTACAGGCTATCCTGTTTGGATATGGTTAATGCTGGTCAACATGCCCTTTATCATACTCGGCAGTAACACCATCAGCAAGCGCTTCGCCGTAAAGGCCACCCTCGCCATTGCGGGACTTGCCGCAGTCCTGGTTTTCATTGAGTTTCCTGAAGTTACTGAAGACAAACTGCTGGTGGCCGTCTTTGGTGGCTTTTTCCTCGGGGCAGGCATCGGACTCAGTGTGCGCGGCGGAGCTGTGCTCGATGGAACAGAGGTGCTGGCTTTGTATCTGAGCCGTAAATCCGGTCTTACCGTCGGCGATGTGGTATTCGGCTTTAATGTGCTCATTTTTTCTGCCGGGGCCTATTATCTTTCTCTTGAACAAGCCCTCTACTCCATGCTCACTTATATGGCCGCTTCCAAAACCCTTGACTTTCTCATTGAGGGCATAGAGGAATATACAGGCGTGAGCATTGTATCATCGCACAGTGAAGAAATCAGGAAGATGATTATCAACGACATGCGACGCGGGGTAACCATCTACAAGGGTAGCAGAGGGTACACTGCCGAGGGTCCCGGACAGGATGTGAATATTGTGTACACCGTTATTACCCGATTGGAAATCAGTAAACTCAACGCTGAAATCAGTAAAATTGATCCAAATGCCTTTGTGGTGATGAACAGCATCAAAGATACCCGTGGTGGCATGATCAAGCGCCGGCCACTCAAACATTAAGCGCCTGACATATTTCCAAAATGTATGATCAGTCATGCAGTGCCGCCCTCATGCGTGCGTAGGCTTTTTTATAGTATGTGGCTCCGCTCTTTTTTTGAAGTTTCCCTGCGTAGTCTTTTGCGTGCGGGATGCGCTCACTGAAGACAGGGTGAGTGCTCATGAACGAGGGCACCAGCTCTTTTCCTGCCGGTTGTATTTGTCTTAGCATTGCCGCCATGGCAGAAGGTTCTGCCCCAACGTCTGCCATCATTTGCATGCCCATCTCATCGGCCTCAGTTTCGAGCTTGCGTGAGTAGGCAAGGTTTCTGAACTCCTGGGCCTGAGAGAGAAGTATGCCTCCTACCGTACCGCTGAGGTCGCCTGCAAGAAAGCTGAGCAGCAATCCGCCTGCTGAGGCTGAAATGAGGTTCCTCAAAGAATGCCTGTATCTCACATGGGCGTACTCATGCGCCAGCAAGGCAGCCAGCTGATCGGCGTTTTTTGTTTTGTGCAGTATTCCCTTGAAAACAATAAGAAAGCCTCCGGGCATGGCAAAGGCATTGGTGTCGTTTGATTCAACGACCATCAATTCAATGTGTTTTGAATTCGGATAGTTCAGCGAATGAAAAAAGTCGCTCGTGTATCTGGTGAGTGAATCATCGGTTTTGTATTGTTGCTTCACTCCATCGAGCAGTTTCATGCCAAGCTCTCTTTCTGTTTCCATCGATATCTTACCTGCCACATAGCCGGAGAATGCCGGCAAAAGCCAGAAATAAAAACCCAGAACAAAGGCAAGCAGTAAGCCGATGCTACCCAGCGTGAGCCATAAAAAATAGGATGTGTTATTTCTGCCAAGTCGCTTTATCTCTTCATGCTTCGACCATTGTTGAAGCAGCTTTTGTTTATCCGCGGCATCTCTGATGCGTAAACAATGGTATGGATAAACTCCAAAATTTAGGTGATAGGCTCCCGCCGCTTTATGCGCCTGCTGCAGCTTCCCGGGTGTGAAAATCAAGGTTTCTGATCCGGTATTACAGCTCAGTTGTGTGGCTTGTATCTCAATGTCAACCTCAATGGTACGCGTTCCATCGGGGAAAGTAAGGAGATTGGTTTCTTTTTGCATCGTACACAAAATTAACGCTTGATAACATCCTGACTTGTTAATGGGATGTAATTTTGTGCCATGAAAAATGAGAGCACTCAGTGGGCTGGATTGGCGGTGGAGTCGGCAGGTGAAGGCCCCGAGGCAATCTTACTTTTTCATGGCTATGGGCAGAGTATTGCAGCCTTCGATGATGTTATCCCGGGTATACCCCTCGCCTACCGTCGCTTCCATTTTCATCTGCCTGCACATGGTGAAAGTCTGCAGGCTATCCATCGTCCCTTTGATAAGGAAAGCCTGAGGGCATTTTTTCTTTTTTGGTTTGAAAAAAATGGGGTTCACCGATTTTCTGTGGCAGGATATAGTTTAGGAGGAAAAATGGCGCTCCTACTGGCAGAACTCTTTCCTGAGCGCCTCACAAACCTTATCCTCATTGCTCCCGATGGCATCAAGCCCGACTATGTAGATCTGTTGTTTAACAGAAACGCCATTGGCAGGGCTGCACTCAGAATGATGCACCGTCATCCTTTTATGATTAAGGGTTCCCTCATTCTGGCACAACGCAGTGGGGTCATGCACGAGAAGGTTTACCGTTACTTTCTGGAACAAACCTCCGACGCAGGCATGCGAATATTTGCCTTGAATACCTGGAAGGCGTTCAGAAAGCTGAGGCCCGATCTAAAAAAGGTAATCGCCGGTCTGGCTACACGGCACAATGGAAGGGTCATGCTTATCTACGGTAGGACCGATAAAATTGTGCCTTCGGTATACATGAGAAAATTTGCGGGTATGCTGAAGGGTCCGGTGGTCAAGGAATTTCCGGGTGGTCATCAATTGCTGAATGCTGAACTTGCTCCTGTGTTCAGGGATTTCCTGAGCCACTCATCCTAAATAAGGAAGTGAGGATGCTTCTTGCTTTGGTCTGCCATCTGTGCCGAAAGGAACTACTTATTTTGTCCGGCGTTTAGATATATTTCTGTGAGGCGATCGCAATAGTGTGCGATGTCGAATTGCCGGCTGTATGTCTTGTTGTATTCACTGATTCGGGCGTATTTATCAGGATGCTGCATCAGAAAAATAATTCGCCCGGCAAAGGCTTCGGCATCGTCTCCATCTATCAGGTAGCCTGTTTTGTCTTCCTCATGTATGTCGAGGTTGCCTCTGCCGTTCCGGCAAATAACCGGAAGGCCCGCGGCCATGGCTTCCAGAATAACCAGTCCGAATGGCTCATAGCTTGCCGGGTGAACATAAATGTCGGCCTTCCGAAGATACGATGCCACATCGGGAACACTTCCTCTGAGAAAAACATGGTCCTGAAGTCCGGCCTGCTCAATCTGTTTTTGTATTTCCTGCTGCAATGCACCGAAACCAAGAATATCGCATTGAAAGGGTATTCCTTTTTTGTGGAGCACACTACAAACTTCAACCATAAGTTTATGGTTCTTTTTGGGAACCAGGTTGCCAACCGAAACAATTCTGAGGGTTTTCCGGTCTTGGATACTGCGCTTAACCTCATGACTAAAAGCATGGTAATTGAATGCATTCCTCAGCAGCGACACATTCTTTTGCAGTGCGTATGGCAAAACTCTTAAAGTGAAGTCGAGTGTATCTTTTGAAATGGCTATAAAATGGTTGTCGAATCTGATGTACTGCCTCATAAGCCACGCTCTTTCGAAGAAGTCGCTCAGGCGGCGCTTTTGTCGCGATGCTCTGAACAAAGACTCGAGCTGAAACATATTGTCGTGAACATGGGTGAAGTAGGCGGCCTGC
>JBIIMV010000010.1:0-11683 GCA_044337805.1 Bacteroidia bacterium | reverse complement strand
TATCCTGATTCTGTCTTCTGATGCATCTGATGCACGCGTCTGCACATTTGCCAACCAACGCAGAATAGTATCCTTTTCTCCTGCCCGTAAACACATCTGTCCAATAAAGGTGCTGTAGTGCTCATCTGCCGGCCAAGGTGGCATTCGCTCGGCCTCAATTTGTATTTGTATGTTCTTGCGGTATTTCTTCCATTGTCCGGGTGAATCTAATGCAATCGGGGCTATTCCTCCTTCTTTATGACACGATAAACAGCGGTTGGATACAATAGGAGCAATGTCTCTTTCAAATTCCAAATCCTGTTGCACCTGGCAACCAAAATGAAAAAAACAAAGAATAAATATTGTTAATATTCTGATTATCAATATTTTATACTGATTTTCCACGACTTTCCATCCACTGCTGGTAAAAAGATTTCTGAGAAACCTGTGGCAACTCCCGGTCTGATCCCCAAACTTTTCGAAAAAATTGTCTCAGCATGAAATTTCTAACCTTACTCCCTCCTTTCTCAAGCTTTGACCGCTTTTCCATCCCATTCCTCCATAAAAAATACATCAGGCGCTCTGCTTTGGAGGCCTCTGTCTCATTCTCCTTTTTCTGTTTGTATGAAAGAATATCTGAAAGGGGAATGTTTGCCGGACAAATAACATCACATTTTCCACAGTTTGTGCTGGCTGAGGTCTGTTCTTTGTAAAAGGTGCCGCTGAATTGTATGGAATTGCGAATCGAGCCAATAGGGCCCGTATACGGACTTTTATAGGCGTCTTCACCAATCCATTGGCTTACCGGACAAACTTCTGTACAAAGCCCGCAGGAAATGCAATATAGCGATTGTCTGATACGGCTGTCTTCCATCAGTAAACTCCTGTTCTGATCCAACAGAAAAACAATGGTTTCACTGTTTGGCTGACTGTGAATGGATAGATGTGATGGAAAACTCTTTCCCGAATAATGGGTAGATCTTAAGGATAACAACAACTCCAGCTCTTGTAGACTGTAAATAAGCCTGTCAATAGGTACAATAATGATGTTTATTTCTGACTTGGTTCGGGCTACTTCTTCTTTAATGTCTTGATTATCAAAAACAAGGCTCCCTGTTTCAACCAATCCAAATCTGACTTCGGAAAGAAAAATTCCTCCTGCCGTTCCTGTTTCTAATCTGCTGATTTCCAGATTATTTTTCCTGATTTCTTCTTCAAATCCTGATTCTGTAAAAATATCACCTGCACCCCGGAAAATGGGTTTACCAGCGCTGATGCTGAATAACTCACGCGATAACTGAGCAAAATCGGTAATCCAGCTGACTTTGAAATTGTTCTTAATTAACTGAGCCTCAAAATCAGTAAGATGCTTTTCTAAATTTTCAATAACCCGCGACCTGTACCAGGAAGCTCTGTACCGGGCTACTTCATACTGCTCAAAATAGGAAACAGCTAATTTGAATTTTCGCTCAGCAGTCTGAATGTTCCTGACAGCATGTGAACCCAATCCTTTATCTTGAAGTCTTAGAGAAAATTGATGAATAAATGGTTCTTTGCTGCTCATTACGGATATTTAAAGACAAATTTTGGAAACTCTGCCGGCATGCCGCCCTCCCTCGAAACTAGCTGCCAAAAAAGAATCTACGGTATCAAAAGCAATCTGATCGTCTATAAATCTTGCCGGTAAAACAAGAATATTGGCATCATTGTGCTGCCTTGCAAGTGAGGCAAGCTCGGGTAACCAGCATAATGCTGCCCTTATTCCGGAATGTTTGTTTGCAGTGATGGCTACTCCATTGCCGCTTCCACACAATAATATCCCAAGCCGGTTTTCTCCTTTCTCAACAGAAATGGCTAATGGATGTGCGACATCCGGATAGTCCATGCTCGCAGTAGAATCGGTTCCGAAATCCTGAACCTGAAATCCTGACTGTTTAAGTCGGTTAATAATTCTTGTTTTTAATTCAAATCCGGCGTGGTCTGAACCTATGGCAATTTTTAGCTCACTCATTCCGCAAAATTACACCCAATTTAATCTGATTGTTAAAAACCGACTAAAAAGCCTTTAATAACTGTACAAAAACTTTTAAAAATTGAATTGGCCGGTCTCCATTTATCTCCGCATGGAAATAAATACCAATGCAACAAATTCTTTACAAACGATTTTTATAGTTTTTTCAAGGATGTATTTCAACCACATGAACTTAACCAAAGACGGATTTTTTTCAGCACTTTTGCATATTAACAACAGTTGATAATTGCGCTAATTTCTTGAAACAAAGAACTTTCGTATTTCATAAGTTGTTAATGAAACCAGAAAGAAATGAGAAAAACAAAATCTCCAAGTTTTCCAGAAACGATTTTTCAACCATTTCAACACCCCATTAATACAACAATAAAAATTTAAAATGAATCTTTCTTTTATTGATTTACCTGTTGAAATTTTGAAACTGAAAAAACAGAAAAATGCTGTTATCCTTGCGCATTATTACCAGGAAGGAAACATACAGGATATTGCCGATTTCGTTGGTGACTCGCTTGGACTCAGTCAACAGGCTGCTGCAACTAAGGCCGATATTATTGTTTTTGCAGGTGTTCACTTCATGGCAGAAACTGCAAAAATTTTATGCCCCACAAAAAAAGTTCTTCTTCCCGATATCAACGCAGGCTGCTCTCTCGCTGATAGCTGTCCTCCCGATAAATTCGCCGCTTTTGTTAATGATCACCCGAATCATCTCGTGATAAGTTACATTAACTGCAGCGCCGAAATTAAAGCACTTACTGATATTGTTTGTACGTCAAGCAACGCTGAAAAAATTGTTCGTTCTTTACCTGAAAATCAAAAAATAATTTTCGCGCCCGATAAAAATCTGGGTAAATACATCAATAAAATTACAGGTCGTAATATGGTTTTATGGGATGGAAGTTGCATGGTTCATGAAATTTTTTCTTTGAAAGAAATTATCAGACTCAAAGCCCGACATCCGCAAGCAAAAATAATTGCTCACCCGGAATGTGAAGAAGAAGTGCTTGCCATGGCTGATTTCATCGGATCTACTTCAGCTCTTCTGCAGTTTGTAAAGAATGATGCTGCCAATACTTTTATCGTCGTTACGGAAAGCGGTATTCTTCATCAAATGCAAAAGGAAGCGCCTGAAAAGACTTTAATCCCTGCTCCACCTGACAATCAGTGTGCCTGTAATGATTGTCCTCACATGAAGCTTAACACGCTTGAAAAATTATTCCTTTGCCTCAGAGATGAAAAACCTGAAATTCATCTGGATGAAAATATAAGATTAAAAGCAGAAAAATCCATTTTACGAATGCTTGAAATATCTAAATGAAAAGTCTGTTCTTTTTCATATTTTTTTCTCTCCTGAATATCGTGGTTCTGGCTCAGTCAGATTCCCTGCAAAAGGTTTTCTATCCAAATGGTAAACTTGCCAGCGAGGGAAAAATTATCAATGGTAAACCTGATGGATATTGGAAAACTTTTCATGAAAATGGAATTATAAAGTCTGAGGGTAATAGAAAAAATGGTCAGCTCGATGGTGTATGGAAATTTTACTCTGAATCGGGTAAACTGAATTTGGAATATGAATATAAGGAGGGTAAAAAAAATGGATATAAAAGGGTTTATGATGCCGAAACCGGAGCATTAGTGTCTGAAGAAGCTTTTTCCGATGACCAGAGAAATGGGGTTTCTTTTTATTTCAGGGATGGTTATAAGTTTAAAGAGGTTCCTTTTTCTAAAGGCAAGGAAGAAGGGGTAGGGAAGGAGTTTAATAAAGAGGGTATGGTTATTACCGTTACCCGTTACAGGTCTGGTTATATTGCGCGTGAAGAAAAAATTAACAGAACCGATAAGTTTAACCGTAAACAGGGTAATTGGCGTGAATTTTATCCTGATTTTTCTGTGAAACGTGAACTCCAGTATAAAGATGATAAACTCGATGGATATCTTAAGGAATTCGCGCGTGACGGTAATCTGATAAAAGCCGAAAAATATATTGAAGGTGTTCTTCAACAGAATGTCGCTGAATTAATAAAACTGGATATCCGTAATGCCTATTATGAAAATGGAAGAATGAAATCTTCCGGAACTTTTAATAAAGGGGTGGCTGAAGGTATTACCCGCAGATATGATGAAGAGGGGAAAATAACGGGTGGCGAGGTCTATAAAGATGGTGTTCTGCTTGCTGAAGGTATTACCGATGAAAAAGGTTATAAACAAGGTAAATGGAAAGAATATTATTCGAATGGTCAGCTTAAAGCGGAAGGTGAATACCTGAATGACCGTAAAACAGGTCCCTGGCTTTTTTATCACCTTAATGGAAAAGTGGAACAAACAGGGCAATATACCAAAGATGGTAAGCCAACAGGCGACTGGAAATGGTTTTATGACTCAGGTAATTTGCTTCGGGAAGAGTCTTTTATTAAGGGAAAACCTGAAGGACAAATGGTTGAATACAGCGACTCCGGAAAAGTAATTACCCGCGGCTCTTTTACGGATGGTCTTAAAGAAGGTGAATGGTTCGAAATTGATGGTGATGAAAAATCGGCCGGTATCTACCGCAATGGTCAGAAAGAGGGAAAATGGATCATTACCTATGAGGAGAATGGTAAAACGGCGTCTGCTGTAGCTTTTATTGATGGTCAGGAAAACGGGAAATTCTCTTCCTATCATATCAATGGTAAACTTAAGGAGGAAGGGAGCTATATCATGGGTAATAAAGATGGTAACTGGAAAAGATTCGATACGGAAGGTATCCTGATTACTACGATTTCTTATGATAATGGTGCCGAAGTAAAAATAGATGGCTCAAGAATTCCTACATTTGAAGGAACAGATGAAAAATGAGCGCTGTTTAATGCTTCGCCTATATGCAGGAATTTTCCGATAAATCACGCGAGGACCTGATTCATGAAATCATTCAACTGCGTGAAAAACAAAATCAAAAAACTGTTTTTAAGGGCATAGGTAAATCTGAAGAAGCCCTCGAAGAAATTGAAGAAAAATACAGGGTTCTATCTTCAAAAGCAATTGAGCCCGTTTTCATCTTGTTTCAGGATGTTATCGTTGAGGTAAATGAAAAAGCAGCAGCAATGCTTCATTTTTCCTCTGAAGAACTTCAGGGAAAACCGATTTCTTATATCTCGGCTCAACTGCAATACGATGGTAAAAAAGCATCTTCTGCATGGCAAGACCTTTCAGATAGTCTTTCGCATACGGAAACAATAAACACGGAATGGATTTTTTTGAGTAAAAGCGGTGATACTCTGGAGGCAGAGATTAAACTTTTTACTTTCCATCCAGAAAAGGGAAAACATACTGTCCTTGTTGCAAAAGATATCACCGAACGCAAACGGCTTCAAAATACACTCAAACTTTTCAGTGAAGAACAAATCCTCACGCGTTCAGGTTCCTGGTCTATCGATGTTCAATCCGGAATAACCAACTGGTCAGATTCTTTGTTCTTGCTTCATGGAATTCCTTCAGGTCAGTCTGCTCCTTCACTAAGCGAGTACTTAAGACGTTTTGTTCACCCTGAAGACCGCCCTGTTCTTTACCAAAAGATTAAAGGTGCTGTTAACAGTGGTGACAGTTTTAATATTGATCTACGTATTATTATTGAAGGTAATGCATTGCGTTATTTTTATCTCTCCTGTAAAATTGAACATGATTATAACCGTAAACCCAAGAATATTCTGGGAATTTGTCTGGATGTTACGGAAAGAAAAAAATTAGAACTTCAACTTTTTGAAAGTAAGGAGGTCTATAAAAAACTTCTCGAACATCTTCCGGAAGGTGTTATCATCTATAAACCTGAAAAGGTCCTTTATGCCAACCGCAGTGCTGTCGAAATTTGCGGACTCCCCGAGGATTTTAACCTCCATGATCATACCATCTCCATATTCGAATTTATCGCTCCTCAATACCATGAGGAAATTTTTGAGAATATTCAGCGTATTTCTGAAACGGGTAATCTCGGCCCTCTTGAAATAAAAATCATCAATGCCTTCGGTGAAATTATCGATATCGAATCCAGGTCTCTCCTAGTAAACTACAAGGGAGAAACATGTATCCAAACTATTTTCAGTGACATTTCCTACCGTAAAAAAGTGGAACAGTCGCTCATGGAACGTGAACGTCAGCTTTCAACCCTCATAGGAAATCTGCCGGGTATGGCCTTCAGATGTAAAAACGACGCTGACTGGACCATGGAGTTTGCCAGTGAAGGGTGTTTCATGATTACAGGTTATGATGCCTCCCAAATCATCGCAAACAAGGATACCTCTTACGCAAAACTGATTCATCCTGAAGACAAACAGTATGTATGGGATACCATTCAGCTGGCCCTTAAATCGCATCGCTCTTATGTTCTCAACTATAGACTTATTCACAGGAATGGTCAAACAAAATGGATTTATGAGCAAGGTAAGGGAGTATATTCTTCTTCGGGGAACCTCCTGGCAATAGAGGGTTTTATCACTGACGTGTCGCGACAAAAACATGCCGAACAGGAATTAATGGTGAGTCGTGAAAATTATAAGAATCTCGTCGATTTTCTTCCTGATGGCGTTATCATTCATCTCCATGGAAAAATACAATTCATTAATCCCGGTATTCAACGTATTCTGAAACTATCTTCTATTGATAATATTATTGGAAAAAATATTATTGACTTCATTCCTGCTCAGTATCATGCTGTCTTTAATCAGCGTATCAAGGGTGCTCATCTTGGTTTTGAACAATTACCCGAAGAAATTCAGATGATCGATGCTGAAGATCATCTTATCGATGTAGAAATCAGAAGTCGTCCCTTTTTCTTCAGAGGATCTGCTGCCGTGCTGGAGTTTATTCTTGACCTTACCAGTGAAAAGCAATTGCTCCGTGAACAATACCGTGCTCGTATCGCAGAAGAAACGAATCTTCAGTTGAAAGAAGAAATTGCTAAACGGCAAAAGGTTCAACTTGAACTGGAACAGTCAAGAACCTATGTAAAGAATATTCTTAACAGCTCCATTGATATGATTGTTGCCAATGATGGTCAGGGACGTTTAACAGAGTTTAATAATGCTGCGTGTAATGCCTTTAGTTATACCCCGGATGAGGCATTGAAACTTCATGCTTCTCAGCTTTACTTCAGTAAGAAGGATTATGCGATGGTTCGGGAAGCAATAACCCATACCGGCGTTTTTGAAGGTGAAATCGTAAATGTTGATAAATATGGTCGTAAGTTCGTCAGTTTTATTACGGCTAACGGACTCTTCGATGAGTCCGGTAAACTCATTGGAGGTATGGGCGTTTCTCGCGATATCACACAAATTAAAGCCGACCAGGAAAAGCTGCGCAACAGCGAGGAACAGTATAAGGCGCTCTTTAATCAGGCGCTCATTGGAATTACCAGAATCGCTACCGACGGGTCTTTCCTGAAGGTGAATGAACACTTCTCAAAAATTACCGGCTTTTCAAATGATGAGCTATCAACCATGAACCGTACTGATCTTCTGCATCCCGATGATCTTTTCCACCTCAATCAACAGTTTTCTGACCTCATTCAGGGTAAACTTCATCAGATAGAAACGCAAAAACGATTAATCAAAAAGGATGGCTCGGTCATGGATGTTCTTACAAATCTCTCGGTTGTTAAAAATGCCGATGGCGCCCCGGAATATCTTGTCGGCGTTTATGAAGATATCACTGACAGACTGAAGGCCCAACAAGCACTTTTTGAACAAAAAGCAAAGCTCAACGCTATCCTGGAAAGTAGCACGCACCTTGTATTCTCCGTTGATAGTAGTTTTTGCCTGGTGTCTTTTAATCGGAATACTGCTTTGCTCTTTGAGTCGGTCTATAATATCACACCTTTTGTCGGCTTAAAACTCGATGGACATGAAATGTTTTCTACTTCTGAAAGAAACAATTTGTGGACCGATAATCTGTCTCAGGCACTTGAAGGTAAACTCACGGTTTTTGAATCAGATTTTTTCGATAAAAATGGCAAACAAACTTTTTGGGAGATTTTTTTAAGCCCGGTTTACAATACGCTCGGAAATATTTCTGAAGTAGCAGGCGTCGGTCACAATCTTACAGGTAGAAAAATCGCTGAAAAAGATGCACGCAATCAGGCCGCAAAACTTAATGCCATTTTTCAAAGCTCTTCTCAACAAATTTATACCGTTGACAAACAAAAAAAGCTGACTTCTTTTAATGAAGTTTATGAAAGAACAGCATTGCGCGATTTTGGGAGAAAACCTCAGCTCGGAATGGATGTAGAAAAGGTGGTATTTGACTTCTTCTCGCTGGAGGAGGCTGCCTACTATTTTGAGGCTCAGGATATGGCTTTTTGGGGAACGCCTCAACAATATGAATATAAAATGAAAGCAACTGACGGGAATTTGTACTATTATCAGGTTTATCTCGATCCCATCGTGCTTGGTAACCATTCTATTGAGGAAGTTTCTTATATCGTTCATGATATTACTGAAAGGAAAATTGCCCAGAAAAAAATTGAGGGCTCTTTGAAAGAAAAGGAAATCCTGCTAAAAGAAGTTCATCATAGGGTTAAAAATAACCTGCAGGTAATCAGCTCTATCCTTAACCTCCAGAAATCTTATCTTAAAGACGAAAGCATTGGGGAAATTCTTAGCGAAATACAAAATCGCATTATTTCTATGGCTTTCGTCCATGAAAATCTCTACCGCGCAAATGATTTCTCTACGATTGACTTGAATGGCTATGTGTCTGATTTACTCAGTCATATCGCTCAGTCTTTCTTTCAGGAACACATTCGTTTGCAAACAGTCCTCAGCGACCAAAATATTCCTCTTAGTCTCGACCAGGCAATCCCCTGCGGTCTTATCATTAACGAACTGGTTAGTAATGCTTTTAAGTATGGCTTTCCCGATAAAAAGAAAGGTATTATTAAAGTCATCGTAACAGAAAATAACCGCCAGATTGAAATTTCTGTTCAGGATAATGGCGTGGGTTTTCCGAAAGATTTTACCTTTGAAGTGTCTCAGACCTTAGGATTGCAGTTGGTTACATCTTTGGTGAATCAGCTAGATGGAAGTATTCAGCAGACTCAGTCTAAGGGCGTCGGATTCAAGATCAAATTCAAGATAAAATAACGATTATGTCAAAAACCAATATTCTCATCGTTGAGGATGAAAGCATCGTAGCGAAGGACATTCAACACAGCCTGAAAAAACTTGGATACAATGTTGTTGATATCGTTTCAACAGCTGAAAATGCCATTAGTGTTGCTGTTGAAAAACTGCCGGATCTCGTCCTTATGGATATCATGCTTAAAGGGCTGATGAGTGGTATTGAGGCTGCTCAGACCATTCGCGAACAACTTAATATCCCGGTTATTTTCCTCACCGCTTATGCTGATGAAAGTACTTTTACTAAAGCCAAGTTAACTGAACCCTACGGCTATATCATTAAGCCATTTAAGGAAATAGATCTTCACACATCTATTGAAATGGCTATTTACAAACACCAAAAAGTGAATGAGGTAAAAAAAGAAAGAGACCTGCTCTATTCCATCGTTGAAAGTAAAGAGAGCGGACGCGACACTATTTTTATCAAATCAAACTCTAAACTCGTAAGGGTTAAAACAGCAGATGTTGTCTACATCGAGGCTCTTAAAGACTATGTGGTTTTAAATGCTAAAAAGGAAAAATTCACGATCCATTCAACCATGAAAGACATCCTGGCTAAGCTGCCGGTATCTGAATTTATCCGTGTTCACCGCTCTTTCATCGTCAGACTCGATCAAATTCACTCTATCGAATATCCTAATCTCGTACTCGATTTTGAAGGTAAAATGGTTCCGATTGGCGGCTCTTATCGCGATGAACTGATAGAGCGAATAAATCTGATTTGATAAAATTCCCATTTTTTAACGGCCTCCCACGGGGCTGTTTTTTTTCTTGCCTCCCATGCAGAGCCTCATTTTTCGCTCTCCGGCAGGATATTTTAACACCCGGAGACCGACGTTCCGTTAGGCCTCCCTCTGCTCTTATTCTTGAAGAATCATAATTTTAGGATAAATTCGCAGGCCTTACTTCGAAATTTCTAATGGAAAATCTGGTTAAAAATTACAGCAAAATCAACACAGCTCTGGGCTGGGTCGTTTTTGCCATCGCTTCTTTCGTTTATCTCAGCACCATGGAACCAACCACCAGTTTCTGGGATTGCGGCGAATACATTTCAACTGCCTATAAACTTGAGGTGGGTCACCCCCCGGGCGCCCCGCTTTTTAATCTCGCAGGACGCTTCTTTACTCTTTTCGCCTCCGGACCGGCCGAAGCAGCGAAAATGGTCAATGCCATGTCGGCCATGTCAAGTGCTTTTACCATTCTTTTCCTCTTCTGGACCATCACTGCTCTGGCTCGCAAGCTCTCTCTTCGCTCAGGAAATCTCTCCTCAAATTCTGTAATTACCATTCTCGGTGCCGGGCTTGTCGGCTCTCTCGCTTACACCTTTTCTGATTCTTTTTGGTTCTCTGCCGTAGAAGGTGAGGTTTACGCCATGTCTTCTTTTTTTACTGCCATTGTTTTTTGGGCAATTCTTAAATGGGAGTCTATTGCAGATGAGGACCTTCACGACGAACGCTGGTTGGTGCTGATTGCCTACCTCATGGGGCTTTCCATTGGGGTTCACCTGCTCAACCTTTTGGCTATCCCCGCTATTGTCTTCGTTTACTATTTCAAAAAATTCCCGGTTAACCGAAAGTCTTTCTTTATCACTCTTATCGTTTCTGTTGTCCTTTTGGGACTGGTTCAGGCCGGTATCATTCCGGGTATCGTCAGCTGGGCTGCAAAATTTGAACTCTTCTTCGTTAACTCTCTCGGTCTCCCGTTTAACTCAGGAACGATTTTTTATTTCGTTTTCCTTATCGGACTGATTGTACTGGGATTGAATTTTTCCCATAAACGCGGAAAAAGACACCTCAACACCGCGCTTCTTGCCTTCGCAATGCTTCTTCTGGGCTACTCATCGTTTTTCGTGCTTGTTATCCGCTCTCAGGCAAATACGCCTATGGATGAAAACAATCCCGAAAATGCCATTAACCTGCTCTCTTATCTTAACCGTGAACAGTACGGAGATTGGCCTATCCTCTATGGTCAGTTTTACAACGCCCCGCTGAATCCGGAAAAACCTTACAAAGATGGAAATCCGGTTTACACCAAAGACGAAAAAGCAGGAAGGTACGTGATCACTCAAGACAGAAAGGGAACAATCCCGAATTATGATCCTAAGTTTTGTACCATCTTTCCCAGAATGCACAGCGACCAGAGAAATCATGTCGCCGGGTATAAAGAATGGGCCGATATAAAAGGCACACCGGTGCGCACCACCAACTCAAGAGGCGAACCCACCACCATCTACAAACCTACCTTCGGGGAAAACCTCAAATACTTCTTTAGCTATCAGCTTGGCCACATGTATGCACGCTATTTCATGTGGAATTTTGTCGGTCGACAAAACGATATTCAGGGTCATGGCTCTGTGTTGAAAGGAAACTGGCTCAGCGGAATTAAACCGGTCGACGCAATCAGATTGGGTCCTCAGGAAAACCTGCCCGAAAGCTTTTCCTCGAATAGGGGTTACAACCGCTTTTATTTCCTTCCGCTTATATTCGGATTACTGGGAATGTTTTTCCACTTTAAATCTCACCGAAACGACGGG
>JBIIMV010000041.1:0-7817 GCA_044337805.1 Bacteroidia bacterium | reverse complement strand
TTATGCTCACCGGTGTGGCCATTATTATTTATCTGAACAATACGCCTTACCAGCCCAGAGAGCGCGATTATGGCTACGTGGGAAGCTTCTATGCCTTTTGTATCTGGATTGGGCTTTCGGTTTTCGCTATCCGTGATTTTCTCGCTAAAAGAAAAGTGCCTCTCATGGCGGCAAGCATGGCCGGTATTATCATGGGTCTCCTCGCTGCTCCAACGCTTATGGCAGCTGAAGGATGGGATGATCACGATCGCTCTAACCGCTATACCGCGCGCGATTTTGCCTTTAATTATCTCAACTCCTGTGCGCCAAATGCGATCCTCTTTACCAATGGTGATAACGATACCTTCCCTCTCTGGTACGCACAGGAAGTGGAAGGATTCCGTACAGATGTGCGTGTCGTTAACCTTAGTCTTTCCAATACGGATTGGTATATTGAACAAATGCGCCGTAAAGCGTATGATTCAGAACCGGTGCCTCTGACGCTTACTGAAGATCAATACCGTCAGGGAACACGTGATTATGTGCCCGTTTATTACAATCCTCAATTAAAACTCGATACCAATCGCTATTACAGTGTAAAAGACATTATCGCTTTCGTCGGAAGCGATGATCCCGCCGCCAAGCTCTCTACTCAAAGCAACATGGAGCTTAATTATGTGCCGGTAAAGAAAATTTTTATCCCTGCCGATTCCGCCCTCGTCGTCAATAATGGTACGGTGCCCAAAGAGTTGGCCTCTCAGATTCTTGATGGTATTCCTCTCGATCTAAATCGGTCTTACCTCATGAAAAACGACCTCATGATTCTCGATATTCTTGCAACCAATAATTGGAAACGTCCTGTTTATTTCGCCATAACCGTTGGTGACGATGCCTATCTTAATCTTGAGCCATATTTTCAACTCGAAGGTCTCGCTTATCGCCTCCTGCCCGTAAGACTAAGAAGCGCCGACGGGCAAACAGGAAAGGTCAACACAGATATTATGTACAACAACATGTTAAAGAAATTTGTCTGGGGAGGCCTCGATAAAAACACGCTTTACATGGACGAGAACAACTTGCGCATGACCATGAACCTGCGTAATAATTTTGCCCGCCTTGCTCAGGAATTGATCAGAGAAGGCAAAAAAGAAAAAGCAAAAGAGGTGCTTGCTTATTGCATGAGTAAGCTTCCGATGAATAATGTTCCGCCTAACTTTTTCCTGATGCCCCTCGCTGAGTGCTATTATCAGCTTGATCAGAAAGCAGATGGTGATAAACTTTGTAAACAGCTCTTCGACCAGTATGAAAAAGAGCTGAATTATTACATGCGCTTTAAAGGTAAAATGGCCGATAATATCGACTACGAGAGGCAACAGGCAATGGGTGTTATGCAGCGCCTGGTGCAGCTCACCGGCATGTACAAACAAGAGGTGCTGTCGAAAGAATTTGAAGCCCGCCTGAATAAAGCAGGTGGAGCTGTTATGCCCTGATTTGTGATCGCTTCCCTGCTTACACAAAAACTGGCAGGTCTCGCTTTTCCTGATAGCGTCTGGGATGTGCCCGTTAAGGGCAATGAGGTGTTTCTGACTTTCGATGATGGTCCCGACCCTCAGGTAACGCCTCATATCCTTGACTGCCTTAATCAGTTCGGAGCTAAAGCTACATTCTTCTGTCTGGGGAAAAATGTTGAAAAAAACCCCTTAATTTTCAATAGAATCAAAGATGAGGGCCATGGCATAGGCAACCATACCTATTCGCATAAAAATGGATGGAAAACCCCTTTTCACGATTACATCGCCGATGTCGATAGATGCTCGGAGCTCGTTCCTTCTTCTTTGTTCCGTCCGCCTTATGGTCGAATTACGCCCCGGCAGGCGCGCCAAATGCAAAAGCGTGGTTTTACCCTCGTCATGTGGTCTGTCTTGAGTAAAGATTACAATACTGCTTATTCCCCCGAAGAGGTGGTTCAAAGAACCCTCAAAAGGCTGCGCCCGGGGGCCATTGCCGTGTTTCACGATAGCTTAAAGGCTGCCCCTAATGTGATTCCTGTATTACCCGTTTTTCTGAAGGCGATACGCGAAAAAAACATGGTTTGTATCCCTTTGCCGGGAAGTATTTCCTCACGATAGCATGGCAGCTTCGGCAATCTCGAAGGCCATGCCGGGGTCTTTTTCCAGAGAATTGCCCACAACCACCAGGTCGGCGCCCGCAGCAAAGGCGCGCCTCGCAGCTTCTGCATCTCTGATGCCCCCTCCAACAATCAATGGGCTTGTAATGCTGGCCCGAACCCGTTCAATCATCGCAAAGGAAACAGGATGAAGGGCTCCGCTGCCCGCATCCAGATACATGACCTTTAGGCCCAACATCTCACCGGCAAGTGCCGTTGCCGCAGCAATATCGGGTTTATCCGCAGGTATTGGCAGGGTATTGCTCATGTATGATACAGAGGTGGGGCGCCCTCCGTCTATTAACAGATACCCCGTGGGAATAACCTCGAGCCCGATATCGCGGATAAGCCCCGCTGATTCAACCTGACGGCCAATTAACAGGTCAGGATTTCTGCCCGAAATAAGGGAGAGAAACAATATCGCATCGGCTTCTGCACTCACTTGCATGCTTCCGCCCGGAAAAATAACCAGTGGACGCTCGCAGTGGTCTTTAATGATCTTTATGGAATGCTCAAATAAATCTCTTGTTAAAAGACTGCCTCCGATAAAAATAAAATCCGCTCCGGCATGCTGTAACACGGAAGCCAGCTTCGCCAGTTCCGACGGCTGATGCTTGTCCGGATCAACCAGTACCGCAAATTGTTTCTTCTTCGCCCCGCTTATTTTATCGTATACCATCATGACTTTTCGGGAATCACATAAACCCAAACCCTGCCTTCAAAAAAACGAAAAAATCCTGATATCCAAATCATCTCCGAGTTCTCTAACAGCAACTGTCCTCGTAATTTCTTCTTGTAAATATCAATCTCCTGAAGTTTTATCGATTTTTTAAAATCCAAACCGCCAAGGCCGTGGAGTTTATAACAGGCCTCTTTGAATGACCATAGCAATGTTGCTGATTGTTCGGCGCTGAACAGACGCTCTGTGAGTTCTTTTTCTTCTGTGTTCATAAACTTAGACCTGATTCTGAGGGCCTTTTCACTTACTGTCTCAATGTCAACCCCGCAGTCTGAATGCGCTGAGGTAAGTAAACAAACAATTCCTCGGGTATGGCTGATGGAAACTCCTGCCAGCCCCGGTGAATATGGCTTTCCGGTGTCTCTGAACTTAAGTCCCGCCGACAATATGGCTTTGCCCATCTGTCTGGAAATCTGATGCTGCCGTATACGCTCCGGATGTGTTATGCCCGCAGGAACGTCTATCGCTCCTGACAACTTCAGGTCGGGCAAACCATCGGCATCATAACGGCACAAAAACAAACGAATGCCGGGGTCCGGACAAAGGAATTCTTCCATCAAGGCAGGCAAAGAATGTTTTTTTGATTTTTTTTTCCATCTTTGTCAATATGCAAATCAAGGCAATTCAAATCCTACTTCCTAAAATGAGGGCAAAGATTTATTCTCTTCTGACGGCAGGTCTTTTTCTTTCAGCTCATCTGTCCATTGCTCAGGATGCTTTGTATCCATTCCAGCAAAATTCAAAATATGGTTTTATCAGCCGCTCCGGAAAAGTGATGGTTGAGCCCAAGTATAAATCAGCCGAAGCCTTCTTTGAGGGCTATTCTGTTGTGGGTGTTGGAGGAAAAAAAGGCTTCATCGATAAATCCGGAAAAGAAGTTATTGCAGTTGAATTTGATGAGGCGTATCGTTTCAAAGAAGGACTGGCCGCAGTAAAGAAGGCCGGAAAATGGAGCTATATTGATAAAACTGGAAAGGTGGTTTTCAACCTACAGGCTGATTATGCATATAACTTTTCTGAAGGCTTAGCCCGTTTTCAAAAAGGACTCAAATTAGGATATATTGACAGAACCGGAAAAGAGGTAATAAAGCCGGTGTATGATTTTGCCTATGATTTTTCTGATGGTTTGGCCCGCGTGAAACAAGGAGATTCCAAATCCGGAAAATTCGGCTACATCGATAAAAATGGAAGCTATGTCATCAAACCTACATTTGATGATTGCTTTGATTTTAAGGAAGGTCTTGCCAATGTGGCCATAGGAAAAGAAAATGCAGCGAAATGGGGCTACATAAACAAAAATGGCACCTATGAAATTGAACTTCAGTTTGATAAAGCCAACCAGTTTTCTGAAGGACTTGCAGCAGTGAGAGTCGGTGATTTCAAAACCGGCAAATGGGGCTATATTGACAGAAAGGGAAAGCTCGTCATTAATCCTCGTTTTGATCAGGCAATGAACTATTCAGAAGCCTTGGCTTGCGTAAAAATTGGAGACGTTAAAACCGGCAAATGGAGCTACATCGATAAAACAGGAAAAACCATAATTGATAAAGGCTTTGATACTCCCAGTGACTTTAGAAGTGAGCTTGCCTATGTAAGAATCGGCTCACTTAAAAGTGGCATGTCTGCCTACATCGACCGCAAGGGAAACATGGTGTGGCAATCAAAATAGGCCTTTCTTTACATTCTATCTGCCCTAAATTTTACCCTCTGAGGGAAATTTGCTAATTTCGCAAGCTAAATTTTTTTGAGATGGGTTCAACCAAAACGCTTCCTTACAAGGTTAAGGATATCTCTCTCGCTGAGTGGGGTCGTAAAGAAATTATTCTCGCTGAGGCTGAAATGCCCGGCTTAATGGCACTTCGTGAAAAGTACGGAGTGGAAAAGCCACTGAAAGGAGCAAGAATCGCCGGATGTCTCCACATGACAATTCAAACGGCAGTGTTGATTGAAACATTAACCGAATTGGGTGCAGAGGTTTCCTGGTCTTCATGCAACATCTTTTCTACTCAAGACCACGCCGCCGCCGCTATTGCTGCTGCAGGCACTCCTGTTTATGCATGGAAAGGAATGAACAACGAAGAGTTCGACTGGTGCATTGAACAAACTCTTTTTGCATTTAAAGATGGTCTGCCACTCAACATGATACTCGATGATGGCGGTGACCTGACCAATATGGTTCTCGATAAATATCCTGAACTGGTAAAAAATATCAAGGGGCTCTCTGAAGAAACCACTACCGGCGTTCATAGGCTTTATGAGCGGGTAAAAAATGGTACGCTTCCCATGCCTGCAATTAATATTAACGACTCTGTTACCAAAAGCAAATTCGACAATAAATATGGTTGCAGAGAATCTCTTCAGGATGCAATCAGACGCGCTACAGACTTGATGCTCGCCGGAAAAGTGGCTGTTGTTGCGGGTTATGGTGATGTGGGTAAAGGCTCCGCGGAATCTCTCTCCAGCGCCGGTGTACGCGTGATCGTTACAGAAATTGATCCTATCTGTGCGCTCCAGGCTGCTATGGAAGGATATGAGGTTAAACGTATGGATCAGGCTGTACCCATGGCAGACATTATTGTAACCGCCACCGGAAATAAAAACATCGTCGTTGACAAGCATTTCAAGGCAATGAAACACAATGCCGTAGTGTGCAACATCGGTCACTTCGACAATGAAATTGATATGGCCTGGTTAAACCAACATTATGGTCATACCAAAGACACCATCAAACCTCAGGTAGATAAATATTCCCTCGATGGCAAGGATATCATTGTTCTTGCAGAAGGACGTCTGGTGAACCTCGGCTGCGCAACCGGTCACCCTTCCTTTGTAATGAGTAACTCCTTCACCAATCAGACGCTTGCTCAGTTGGAGCTTTGGAAGAATTCTGACAAATACGAGAACAAGGTTTATACGCTTCCAAAACATCTTGATGAAATGGTTGCTCGTCTCCACCTTTCAAAAATTGGTGTAGAATTAGATACATTATCTACCGAACAGGCCGATTATATCGGAGTTAAAGTAGAAGGGCCGTTTAAGCCTGAGTACTACAGATATTAATTTTCTCGCAGAACAATTCAAGTGAAAGGCGGCCGGTTTCGGCCGCCTTTTTAATTGGAGATCAGTACACGCTGCCCATCAAAAGAGGTGATGTATTCCTGAAGAGGAATCGTCGCAGGACCCTTGGTTGCAGTGCCGTCGCTGAGAATAAACTCGGAGCCGCAACACGAATCAACCGCCTGAATCTGGGTGTTGTTCACAGAAACTTTGCCACAGGAGTTTTCGGGTTCAAAGGTGCAGTGACGATCAAATGAAACAAAATCATCCTGACCGCGGCGGTATACAATGATTCCTCTTGAGCCCCCGTTTATATATGCCCAGCCCCCAACAACATTCAGCCTGTTAAATACCGGGTCTGAAATGTAAATGACCGCGTTAACAGGCACATAGGGAATCCTTTGGTTGTTTTGTTTCTTACATGAAAATCCCAGAAAAATGGAGGCGATTAACAAGCCGGAAAATAGACCCTTCGCAGAAAAAAAACCCGCGGGGTACAACGTATTCTTTATTCGTTCCATCTGTAATATTGGTAATTGAATTCCGGGCAGGATTCTATTATGACAAAATTCAGAACAAAAAAACGATGAAAAATCATTACTTTGCCTCAAACACCTCATGAAAATGATCAGATGGCTTTTTCTTATGTTACTTTTTCTTCACTTCCCAATGCTCTCCAGGGCTCAGGAGAATTTGAAGTCAAGGGAAGAGCAAATCCGCTTCGAAGAAAAACAACAACAAGTCCGCGCAGCTCAGGAAAAAGGCAGAAAAAGACATGAATCGATTCAGCAGAAAAAAGTGAGAAAACGCATGAAAAAAAGCGTAAAGAAATCCCGTAAAGTCAATGAAAACAGAAAACCATTTTTCCTTTCTCGGCTTTTTCGACGCCACTAACAATTATTTGTGGGTGAAAACAAAAGCGAATGAACCAAAAAAAGATTTTAAGAAATTGAATAACAGCTACTTAACAAAATTTGGCCGAAAGAATGTTAATTACATATCTTTATGGCCCCTCAAATTTTTGACTAATTACCTAACAACGCACTAACAGTATGGTAAGAAAGCTTTACCTCACCGCATTGGTCTGGCTAGCCGGGTTAACCGCAGCATTCTCCCAAGGATCTATTAAAGTTACAGTTACGGATGCCAGCAGTGGCGAATCGGTACCATTTGCTGTGGTAACGGTGTTTTCCGGAAATGTTCAGGTTGGCGCCGTGGCGGCCAACCTTGACGGAGAAGCCGTGATTAAACCGCTTAACCCCGGCAATTACAACGTAATGATTGCCTACACGGGTTATCAAAGTAAAAAAATTACGAACGTCGTGGTATCGAACAACAATGTTACTTACCAGAACATTAAACTTTCGCCATCCATTACCGACCTTACAGGGGTTGAAGTGGTTGCTTACCAGGAGCCGCTTATTGACCCCAACACCTCTGTGGGTGGTACCACAACAAAGGAGGAGTTCCAGCGTATGGCCACCAAAAATGTCAACTCTGTTGCCTCTCAAACAGCTGGGGTTGTTCAGACAGATGAGGGCGGCGACCTCAATATCAGAGGAGGCCGCAGTGATGCAAGTCAGGTCTTTATCGATGATATGAGGGTTATCGGTTCAACAGGCCTTCCTCAATCATCTATTGAACAGGTGCAGGTCATTACCGGCGGTGTGCCTGCTTCTTATGGTGATGCTACTTCCGGTATCATCTCTATCACCACCCGTGGCCCCCAAAGCGCCTTCTTCGGTGGTGTTGAAGCAATTACTTCTGAGTTGACAGATAATTTCGGATATAACTTCCTCGGCTTCTCTGCCGGTGGCCCAATCCTTACCAAAAAAGACGACCAGGGTAACGTTAAGCCTCTGATTGGCTTTATTG
>JBIIMV010000101.1:0-5492 GCA_044337805.1 Bacteroidia bacterium | reverse complement strand
GAAGAGTCGAGCAGAGCCTTTGAGGGGATGCAGCCAACATTGAGACAGGTACCACCAAGAGTGGCGTATTTTTCAATAAGAGCGGTTTTCATTCCAAGTTGAGCGCAGCGGATGGCAGCGACATAACCACCCGGACCAGACCCAATCACGATGACATCAAATTTTTCCATGTTTACGGGAAGATGAGGATTTATAATTGTTAAACCAGAAAATCGGGGTGATGATCAGCAGAGCAATGATCGCCAGTTGCCCCAGATAATCGCCGAATCTGGCGTACAAAGTAAGTTTATTATTGGCATTAACGGAACCTTTAATGACCTGAGGCTCCCACCAGGAAGAAGCGTCAAGAATCTGACCCCGTTGATTAATCAAGGCCGAGATTCCGGTATTGGCAGACCTTACGATGCTACGTCTAAACTCAATTGCCCGCAGTGAGCCATATGCCAGATGTTGCCTGAATCCGGGCGTATTGCCCCACCAGCCGTCGTTGGTGATGATAACAAGCAAATTGGCACCAGCCCTGACGAAGCCGGCGAGATAGTCTCCGAAGACTGATTCATAACAAACAGCGGGAGCCGCAACAATTCCGGGTTTTTTAAGCTTGAACACAGAGACGGAATCCTGAGTACCAAGGCTTCCTGAAGTACCTCCCAAATCAATGGCATAAGCCTCTATGTACTTAAAGATAAATGGCCAAGGCATTTTTTCAACACCCGGAACCAGTTTTGATTTATGATAAATACCTGTTGCAGCATTTGCTTTAAAATGCAATGCGGTATTGAAAGCATCATAAAATCTTCCTGAATTACCCAGTTTCCTTGCGGTTTGGGAAATTTTTTCGCCCGGTTGAAATAGTCGAGTGGTGCTTGCGCCCATGATGATTGACAATTCGGGATATGGTTTCATAAATTCCCTGACAGAGAGAATAGCATCGTTCAGCTCCAACTCATTTTCCCAAACATTGTTTACAAGAGCTGTTTCAGGCCCAACGAGAAGATCGACAGAATCGAGGCCATTTTTTACTGCCAGCTGTAGAATTCGGGATAATTGAACTTCAGCGGGAACGCCATTGAATTTTTCGGTGTAGGGGTCGATGTTAGGTTGTATCACCGAAACCCTGACGGGGTTGTCTTTTTCAGAAAACGTAAACCAAATGCCTGCGGAAACAAGAGTTGGGATGGCGAAAATCAGGAATGGGGCTAAAAAAAGGCGCCACTGCCAACCTGAGTCGAGACACTTTTTAATTGCTGCGAAAAGAGAAATATTCATCAACCAAATCCATAGAGTGCCTCCCAGCTGCCCTGTAAACTCATACCATTGAATCCAGAAGACATCACCGGCGAACGAGTTGCCCAGATTCAGCCAAGGCCAGCAGATATCCCAGCGGAAGTGCTGCCATTCAAAAGTCATCCAAAGAAGAACCAAAATGAGATACCCTTTCATCGGGCCGAATTTTATTCTTGCCAGATGAAAAATATAGAATACTGCCGCCATCAGAATAGCATTGGCTATTATCGCCATGGCAGAGCCCTCAGGAGAAGCATTGTAAATCCACCAAGTAGTACCCAGATTCCATATCAAGGTAGTAAGCATTGCCAGCATAAAAAACTGACGATTCACGGCGTGCTGGGAGCTTTCAACCCACAAGAGAGGAATAAAAGCAAAAAAAATCAGGAAAGGAAAGCCATCTACCGGCCATGCGAAAAATAGCATCAGACCAGATAAAGCCGAAAACAGCAGGGCTCGGGGAGAACTCATTGTGGGTACAAAGTTATTCAAGTTAACGAAGAGCCTAAAAAACAAATCTCAAATACATCACTGAAAAATATCTTTACGAAATGAAAATCATACAAAAATGGTTCTCTACAGATACGACAATCGCCATTCTTTGCCTGCTGATGATGGAAATCATCTGGTATTTCATCATTCTTGCAAGTGGTTCAGATTACAGCTACCCAGACAGTTTTATAAAGTGGGATAGTTTTCATTACCTCGAAATAGCGAGTAGCGGTTACACCTTTTATCCATGTAGCGAAAATCCTGAAATACCTGCCAATTTTGGAGAGTGGTGTGGAAACGCAGGTTGGATGCCATTGTATCCTCTTTTTATCCGATTCTTATCATTAATTGTTTCAGCCAAAATAGCCGCGGTTGTTTTGAGCAGGCTATTTTTTCTTTTCTCCATCCTTCTGATGATAAAAGGAACGGGGCTTACGAATCCGCAAAAAATTGTAAAAGCCATAATGTTCTGCCTATTCCCGGGCATGCTCTATTCGTTGGCTGCCTTCCCTGTTAGTCTGACTATCCTGCTATTATTGATTATCATCAGAAGTATTGAAGACGGATGGAGATCCGCCGGCATCACCGCTGCGATACTGCTTCCATGGAGCTATGCGAGTGCCTTCTTGTGTATCCCTGCCTTGATTATCGCAGCAATATGTTCGAGCGGGGAAAGAAAAAAGCAGAAGCATTACCGGGAATTGGCCATGGCCGGACTTGTTAGCTATGCACTTACCTTTTTCTATTGGCATTATTCAACAGGGCATTGGAATGCTTTTTTTTTGGTACAGGAAAAATACGGATACGGCCTAGAATGGCCATTCATTACCTGGTTCGACAGGGTTAGCAGCATAACCACCACCTTTGAAGCAGGCGCCCTACAGACCCTGGTGATACCGTTGATTATGGGCATTTTGATAAGATCCGGGCTGCAGCGGACAGAAGATTCGCGCTTTATTATTTGGCTCCCCATGGTTATTTTGTTTTGGATATTCCCGCTTTCTCTGGGAGGGTCTCTAAGCCTTCACCGAGCAGAAAGCCTGCTTTCGATTGGAATATTTTTTTTCACCCCATCAAAAAAATGGATAAGCGGAACACTTGTTGGGGCCTTTTTTACACTTTACCTGATGTTATTGTGGATTTTTGTGAGGGGCAATCTGGTGTGAAGCGGCAATTAAATTTAATTTTGCAGAATGAAGCGCTTCATAACCCTTCTATTGTCTATTATCTTTTTGGTAGAGATTGTTTTGGGCCAGCAAAAAACGGCGGCTGTCAAACATCATGAAGCTACCAAGCAGGAGATGGCATCGGATTGTTGCGCAGCTGATGAAGTTTCATGTTGTGAGGGCTCATCGGTTGAAAATCATGAGGAGACCGATCCATCCTCATGCTGTGGGGAAGACCAAGGTTACTGCAAACACCCTTGTTGTCAGGCACCTGCTCAGGTTCAATCACCATTATTGCTATTCCATTCTTTTGCACGTGTTGATTTTCATGCACATCAGGTTAGATTGCATGAGCTACATTTTTGCGATTTGACCTGTTTTTTCCCAAGCGGAGTTCAGGCAGATTCATGGCGTCCGCCGCGTTTCATCTGAGATTTTTTTCTTTCAGACCCGGCAACAGCGAACAAATTGCTGTTCCCTTAATTCAAAAATTTACCAGATGAAATTTATTTTTTTCATTTTGAATACATTGCTATTATGCGCACCTGCAATGTGTCAAAGCATCAACGGGAAAATCCTTGAGACCAACGGGAATCCCATTAACGGGGCGCTTATCACTGAACTCAACACACAGAGGATTATTGCAGTATCAGACGCAAAGGGAACGTTCCGTATTGACAGCATCAAAATATCCTCAAAAATTGGCATTAGTGCGGCAGGATTCATTTCTGACACCATCTCCATTACAGGAGATACTATGGTCGCAATCACTTTACAGGAGAAGGTTTTTCAGTTAGAAGAAGCCGTTATCAAAGACAATCGCACGGGTAATTATATTTCATCACGGGAAGCAAGCAAGCTGGAGGTTATTACTTCACACGAGCTCACCAAAGCCGCATGTTGCGACCTGGCCGGCTGTTTTGAAACACAAATCTCGGTACAATCTCAGGTAACCAATATTCTTACGAATGCACGGGAGTTGCGGATACTTGGTTTATCAGGGGTATATAATCAAGTTCTGACCGATGGATTTCCGATGATTAACGGTTTAAGCTACACGTATGGTATCAGCACCTATCCCGGCACTTACATACAGAAAATTTTTGTGGCCAAAGGAGCAAACTCAGTCATTCAGGGGTTTGATGGAATAACAGGTCAGATAAATATGATCATTAAAGACAAAGAAGGAGCAGAGAAGGTCTTTGGGAACATATACCTCAACAATTTTGGAGAATCACAATACAATTTTCATCAAAGCATTAAAAAAGAAAAAGTCATTTTATTGACCGGGGCGCATGTTGTTCAACCTGCGATGCGCATGGACAGGGACCAGGACGGGTTTCTTGACATGGCAAGAATTACACGTTACATGATATTTCAGAAGTTCGATTTTGGAGACGCGCGTGAAGAAGGATGGAGTTGCAAAGCAGGCTGGCGAATGCTAAAAGAAAAGAGGATTGGCGGACAGAGCTCATTTCAGGAAGGTCTTGATGAAGGAAGCACCAGAGCCTATGGGCAAACCTTTGAGGCCTTACAACCTGAAATTTATACCAAGAGCGGTTATCGAGACGAACAAGGCCGCGGGATTTTTGTATTTGCCGGAGGATTTATGCAAGAGCAGGATTCCTGGTTCGGAACATTGTCTTACAAAGCCAGACAATACAGTGCCTATACACAGATACAGGCAGAGCTGCCAATGGGAGAGAAAAATTTACTCAGAACCGGAATCAGTTACCGGCACTTTACACTTTCAGAAGATCTCAGTTTTCCGCAAAATGCACTTGGCAGAAGCTATGCAGGCCTATACAGCCGAGTTGAAAATATTCCAGGAATTTATGCAGAGAACACGGGGCGGTTTTTGAATGATGCGGTAACGATTATTACCGGAATCAGAGCAGACCGGCACCAGGCCTTCGGGAGCAGGGTAACACCACGAGCCACCATCAAGTGGGATATCAGCACCAACGATGTATTGAGAATTTCAGGCGGCAATGGTTGGCGCACCGTGAATATTTTCCCGGAAAATATTTCCATGCTAGCCAGCTCAAGAGATATCATCTTCAAAGAAAGACTATTGCCCGAGAGAGCAATAAATTCAGGAATCAGCTACACGCGCAATCTTCAATATTCACTATTCAGCGGCGCATTTTCACTTGATTACTACTACACGAGATTTCAGAATCAATTTTTTCCGGATTATGACAGTGCTCCCGGAAAGGCGATTATCAGGAATTTCGACGGACGAGCCGAGAGTCATGGCTTGCAAGCGGATTTGGGCATATTGCTGCTTGATGTTTTAGATATTAAGCTAGCCTATAATTTTCTGGAGGTAATCAGGTATGAACCGGCGAAAACACTCATGCCGTTCAACCCAAGAAACAGGGCCTTAGCCGTCATCAGTTATTCTCCGGTGAAGAGCTGGCAATTTGACATTAATTCAAACTTCTACGGAAAACAGAGGTTGCCGAACACAACAGGTTTACCGGACAGTTTGCGTCAGCCAGGATACTCAAGACCCTATCAGGTATATAATGTACAAGCTACCTT
>JBIIMV010000100.1:0-5508 GCA_044337805.1 Bacteroidia bacterium | reverse complement strand
GGGATGAAAGAGATATTTTCTGAAAAGGAATTCCGCGAACTAGGTGCCGTTCAACTTCAAACCATCAGAGAAATATCAGAACATATTTCAACCATAAGAAAGCATGTTGAGGAGATGATAGAAGAAAGGAAGAAGGCCAATGCACTGTCACATGCGCATGATCAGGCCTTCGCATACTGCAATCAGGTAAAGCCACATTTCGATATTATCAGATACCATGTTGACAAGCTGGAATTGTTGGTAGATGACGTACAATGGCCATTACCAAAGTACCGTGAGCTTCTGTTCACGAGATAAGCTGATTAAAAAATGAAAAGACGGCAACAATTGCCGTCTTTTTTGTTTCTATCCGATAGAAGACCGAATATCTTTGCGCCTATGTCAATCATTACCGAAAAACAAGTTTTGGAGGCCTTATCACATGTCGACGACCCTGATCTAAAAAAAGATTTGGTTACCCTCGGGATGATAAGAGACCTAAAAATAACCGAAAAAAAAGTTGCCTTTTCTGTGGTATTAACCACACCTGCTTGTCCGATGAAGGACATGATTTACAATGCATGTTTCAATGCAATAAAACACTTTGTTTCCCAGGATGCAGTACCTGAAATACACATGACGTCTCAGGTTACTACCGGCAGAGAGAGACAACAGGCCTTGCTTCAAGGAGTAAGGAATATCATTGCTGTTGCATCAGGAAAAGGAGGTGTCGGAAAGTCAACAATATCAGCTAATCTTGCAGCAGGACTTGCCCTCAAGGGAGCCCGTGTCGGACTTGTGGATGCTGACATTTACGGACCATCCATCCCGATCATGTTTGATGTAACCGAGGAGAAGCCACAGGTAAAGGAAGTAGAAGGCAGGAGTTTAATGATACCTGTAGAATCTTATGGGGTAAAATTATTGTCGATTGGCTTTTTTGCTGATACTTCGCAGGCCATTGTCTGGAGAGGTCCGATGGCATCTAAAGCCCTAAACCAAATGTTTTCAGATGCACACTGGGGAGATTTGGATTATCTGATCATTGACCTTCCGCCCGGAACGGGAGATATCCATCTTAGCCTGGTGCAGGGAATTCCACTTACCGGGGCCCTGGTTGTGAGCACCCCACAGAACATTGCACTTGCCGATGCACAGAAAGCCATAGCCATGTTCAGACTTCCCAGTGTAAATGTTCCTGTTCTGGGGATGATTGAAAACATGAGCTACTTTGTTCCACCTGATTTACCTGAAAAGAAATATTTCGTTTTCGGTCAAGACGGCGCCAAGAGGCTGGCGGAGAATTTGGGCGTGCCTTTGCTGGGAGAAATACCAATTGTTCAGAGCATACGTGAAGGAGGCGATGCCGGACATCCGGCCATTTTGCAGGACGGCACCCCGCAGGCATTAGCCCTAATGGAAATGACTGAGAACACGGCTCGGGAGATTGCCATTCGAAATGCTCATCAAAAATCATAAATTCGCAGGCATGAGCGAGCATACTCACAACAAAGCCGATGTTAAGTCAAGGGTTGAGCAGGCACTCAATCAGATACGTCCCTATCTCGAGGCCGATGGAGGGGATGTTTCCCTGCACCATGTTTCTGAGGACATGGTTGTACAAGTTGAACTTCATGGAGCATGCAAAACCTGCAATATGAGTCGGATGACCATGAAAGCGGGCGTTGAGGATGTTATCAGGCGAGCGGTTCCGGAGGTACTTGCGGTGGAGGCAATTTCCAATCACTCCTAAGGCCATCCCGGCCTTGTTCAAAGGTTGTCGTCCATTTTTTTATAAAATGGAAGCGAGCAAATGAGAAATGAAAGGGGCAAAAAAATCTTTGCTGGCGACCAGGTATCCATCCAAAGCCAGATAATCTGATGTCCCATTGCTGAACCAAGGTATAAAGAGATGCCCCATCGCTTCATATACCAAACACCAACAACGGAAATAAATTCAAGTGCAACCATTGCGCCACTGAGCGCGGGAAACCACGCCCCCTTCTTTTTAATAAAAGGCGAGAAAATGCTTGGGAAACTCAGTACCGAGGCAGCGAAGCCAAGAATACAAATCAGCGTTAAAAGCCTTGGTCTTTCTTGCTTATTCATGTGCTGCGCATGGCCTCGACAGGGTCGAGCTGCGAGGCGGTATAAGAAGGAACAAAGCCACTGATGACCCCTATTAGAACAGAGATCGTAAGTGCAAGAATCACATTTGAAAGCTGAATAGTAACACCAAGATCAAATGCTGCATTTGCACCCAACAATCCGACATAAACCACGAGCAGACCGATAAGGCCTCCGGCGAGACTCAACAAAACAGATTCAACCATGAATTGAATCAGGACAAAAGAGCTTCGCGCGCCGAGTGCCTTCTGAATCCCGATTTGAGAAGTTCTTTCCCTAACCGAGACAAACATGATATTGGCAATACCGAAGCCGCCGACCAGAATAGAAAATCCTCCGATCACCCATCCGGCCAATCCGATAACATCAAAAAGACTATTTAATCCTTTTGACAGCATACTGGTTTCATTTAGTGCAAAGTTATCTTCTGCAGAAGGCTTAAGCCGTCGCAAAGAGCGCATTATTCCCGTGAGTTCAGCCCTAAGGTCTTCATTGGCAATACCGGGCCTTGCCTTCACATAAATACAAGGATTGAGGCGATCGCTTCTCAAATCGATAAGCGCTTTGGCGTAATTAACAGGGATGAGAACGGCATTGTCCATAGAGTTACCGATTACACTAGACCCTTCCCTTTCGAATACCCCGATAACCTCAAGGCGCGAAGATCCCACTTTTATTCGCTTGCCCACGCTATTTCCTGAGGGAAACAAACTCTGCGCAATGGCATAACCTATCATGACCTTAGGAGCGCCAACCGAAAATTCGCTGATGGTAAAATATCGGCCTTCAGTTACCTCAAAGCTCCTGACCTTGTTGTAATCATCAGATGCACAAATAACCTGAGCACCTTCAATACTGTTACTTCCGCTTTTTATTGTTCTGACCCCTTCCACAACGAATGCAGATGCCTCAGCGAGGTTTGATTTTCTTTGCACATCGGGAAGTTCACTTAAGCTGACCACCGGGCGGGCCATGTATTTCCACCAGGGGTAATCAGAACCAAATTCCCATGGCCATTTCTGAACAAAAATGACATTATCACCTAAAGATGCCACAGAGCCACGGATATTACTTTCGAGAGCGTCTACGATGGTGAACACGGTGATGATAGCAAAGATACCGATAGTGATACCAAGCAAAGACAAGGTTGTACGTAATTTATTTGCCACTAAAGCGTGCCAAGCGAAGAACACACTTTCTTTAAAGAGGACCCAAAAGAGCATGTGCTAATTTCCGCAAATTATCTGAACGGGCCGCGTGTGCTTTTGTATTTATCTGCAAAAATAACTTTGCCTCTGACGATGCGGAATCTTTCCGGTCCGAACTGCACCTCCTTATCGTTTGCAAATGCGGAAAAATCTATAAGCGTTTGACCACGAAAATATACGCCACCGGCGGTTTTCCATGCAATTTCGACCAACTGAGGATTAAGAAAATCCTGATTACCGCAGGCAACCACAAACACCTTTTTCTTCACTCCCGACAAAAAAGCCATATCACGAACGGGAGCTGCGTTATCGGCGATCATCAGAAAACAAGAAGCAGATGGATTGCTCTTTTGAGAGGCGAGCAAGGCTTCGATGTTATTTTCCTGAGAATCGCCACCATCGCCATTACTCATGGCTGTGCTGACCATATTTCTGAGGGCTTCAAAGCTTTTCGCTTCCACCTGGTAAACCCCCTTTACTTTTCCTGCCACCTTTTGGTGATCGGGTGTTCTGTTTCCATCATTAAAAACCGTGAAATGATGTGATTCAGCGGCCGGTATCTGGAAGCGCCACCAGAGCAATATCTGAGCGATGTAGGAAGACATACTGCCGGTTACATCAATTACCACAGGTCCGTTAGCCCACTGCGGATTTTCATGAATAGCAGACAGAACCATTGAGTCGGGAATATACTTATAGAACTCGCGCAAACCGACCCTTGGAACTTTGAGATTTACCTTCTTTTCCTTCCAAACCGTATCGCGCACGGTAACCATTTTTTTTGACCGGCCGAACAGCCCTTCCGAGTCATACTCCACTCCGGCCTTTCTTTTTTTAGTTGATTTTGGAAGGTATTTCCCTGTAAACTCCTGATGGCTGACTGTGCGGGAGTATTTTTCAACTTTCATGGTATCTTTCCAAAGGGCGGGGTTAGTCCATAGACTTTCCAGAGCTTGAATTTCCTGCTTTCTCATTTCCTTCATGGATTCTTTTTCAAACGTAATGATAAAGCCATGAAAAGCCAGTTTTGCATCCTCCTGATTCAATGGGCCCGTTTGCATGACCAGCTGCCAGTTAACATCTGGCATGGCAAAAAGCTCAGGCCACAGGCGTTTCAACCATACAAGACGTTCCTCATTGAGTTTTTCCTGTGAGAAATCCTTATTCAGTTTAAACTTGGTATAGACCAACTGTACCCTTTGAACCCTCAGTTTTTCGAAGCCCGGGCGGCCGGAAAACTGAAAGAATGAAGCCGTGGCAAATTCAGTTGGGATGATAAAATTTTCGGGGCCCATTTTAGCAACCAGCACAAGAGGTCTTTCAATAGGCTTTCTTCTTGCCACTAAAGAAGGGTCGACATCAGCCAAAGCCCGAACATTCCATTTCGAAATAAGTAAAAAAAACAAGAAGACAAGGGCCGGGCGCATAAGCAAAAAACGAAGGCAAGGAATAAAAATTACCCACAGCACTGACATAAAACTAAAAAAATATTCAACCATGCAACGAGAGGCTTTGTTAATTTCGCAGGCCTTATGCAAGAACAATCAACTATCAGAAAAGCGCTGATATCCGTATATCACAAAGACGGGCTGGAGCAATTGCTATCATCACTTTCCGCCCATGGCTGTGCATTTATTTCAACCGGCGGCACCTCGACCTTCATCAGGAGTCTGGGCTACGAGGTCACTGATGTGAGTGAACTTACAGGATTTCCTGAGATTCTTGGCGGACGAGTAAAAACCCTGCATCCCGCAATTTTTGGAGGAATACTTGCGCGCACCGAAAACAATCAAGACCAAAAAGAGCTTAACGCCCATGGCATCATGAACATCGATTTAGTTGTGGTTGACCTCTATCCGTTTTCCGAAACCCTTGCGGGCGGGGCATCTGAGCAAGAAATCATTGAAAAGATAGATATTGGCGGTATATCACTCATCAGGGCGGCCGCAAAGAATTACGGCCGAACAGCCATCGTTTCAGACAGAAGACAATACCAAAGGGTGAGTGAGTGGATAAAAAACCAACAAGGCAGCCTGAGTGCTGCTCAACGCAAAACACTGGCCTATGAGGCCTTTGCCAAAACCTCATCCTATGATGCCGCCATTATGCAATATTTTGCACCTGAGCAGCCATCGTCCGTATTGCGCCTGTGTGAAGACCAAAGAACCGGTCTTCGCTACGGAGAGAACCCACA
>JBIIMV010000184.1:0-4297 GCA_044337805.1 Bacteroidia bacterium | reverse complement strand
GAGAACAATAGGTCCAGTTTTGGGTAGGATCGGCCGTTCTGAAAAGTCCGGAAGATCCATTCCTGAAGCCTGTTAAAAACACTTCCTGATCAAAAATATCAATGAATTTACAGAAGTCCGTCACCGGATTGGTCCAGGTGAGTCCGTTGTCTGAAGAGGCATACAAACCATAAGTTGAGGTTAGAAAAAACTGCCCGTTTAATGAATCGATGGAGTAGGCATAAGCATTCGGATCGATTCCCGAAGTAGAAATGGTTTGCCAGGTATCACATCCATCTGTTGAGGAAGACAACTGCCCGAAGCGGTAAGTGTAAAACACCCCATTTCTTTCTTTAAGAAAATTCAGGTTGGAAGTGTTTGGAATTCCATTGTTGGAAGATATCCAGGAGTTCCCTGCGTCGGTGCTCTTGAAAATACCCATGGTGGTAAAGGCCAGAAGGGTATTCTGGTAGGTATGTAAAGAAATGACATTCGAAGTAAGCAGACCGTTGTTATTGTCTGACTGAATCCAGCTGGCACCATTATCATCCGTACGCCAAACGAAATTTCCGTCTACGGAAACGAATTTGCTGTTTCCTATAACTGCAAAGCCTGAAATGCGACCGGCGTTATTGTTATTGGTAAAGAAAAGGTTCCATGTTACGCCACCATCGTTACTGATGTAGGCGGTATTTCTTTCTGTTCCGGCATACAGGCTATTTCCGTCTGAGAAAATCATCTTTACCCACCAATGATTGAGTCCGTTCATGGCGGGCTGCCAGACAGAGCCGTTGGCGGAGGTATAAACCCCTCCGGTGGTAGCGGCAAAGAAAGCAGAATCGTGAAGGATGATTTGATTTATGCCGGATGATTCAGAGGAGGGGAGGCGCAGCCATTGAGCATGCACAAAAGAGGAGAACAGGAGAAAAAAAGGAAAGATTTTCTTCATGGCGGGGAATTTTCAGGAAAGAGAGAACAGTGTTTGAGATTGTTGCTGAGTAGCCCCGCCGCGAATCGAACGCGGATCTAAAGTTTAGGAAACTTCTATTCTATCCGTTGAACTACAGGGCCAAAAAATCGCTGCAAACGTACAAAAAAAAATGAAAAAGGACTTTACTGCTCACCCACGGTAACCTTTACCAACTCTATACGACTGGCAGTTACCGACTGAATTAAAAACTCAAAGTGCTCGTATCGAATCAGCTCATTTTTTCGAGGCACACTTCCATGCAAACTTAAGATCAGGCCCGCGAGGGTTTCATAATCTTCACCTACCGGAAGGTTGAGTTTATAAACCTCATTGATGTAATCAATTTCGATGCGCCCAGAAAAAACAAATTCATTATCGTCAATTACCTTCTCCACCAATTCTTCTTTATCGTGCTCATCTTCAATTTCGCCGAATATCTCTTCCATCAAATCTTCGATGGTCAGCATACCGGCCGTACCGCCAAACTCATCCACGACAACAGCCATGCTCTTTCTCTGCTGCCTGAGCAATGAAAGAGCATCTTTCGCAGCCATGCTCTCAGGAACAATGGACACCGGCAACAAAATATCTCTCATCAGCGTTGGATTTAGGAACATCTTGCTGCTGTGAACATAGCCCACAATGTTATCAGGTTTTTCCTGGTAGATCAGAATCTTGGATAGATGTGTCTCGATAAACTTTTCTCTGAGTTCCTGCATGGAGCAGCGAATATCAAGCGATACAATCTCGGTTCTAGGAATCATACATTCACGAACCTTTACCTCGGAAAAATCCAGTGCGTTTTTAAAGATTTTTATCTCGTGATCATATTGTTCTCCTGCCTTCTGATTTGAAGTAAACTGGCTAACATAATTATCGAGGTCAACACGCCCAAAACTAACCTTATCCTCTGCTACAGGCCTGCGCAAAATGTATTTAAGGATAAACTCAGCCAGACCGACAGTAAAAAACACTGCAGGATAAAGAATCAGGTAAAAGATGAAAAATGGAATAGCCAGAATATTGAGAATAAAATTCGGACTTGCCCTGAAAAGGGCCTTAGGCAAAAACTCCGCTGTGAAGACAATAAGCAAGGTACTAATAAAGATATTGAGGGTAAGGGCGGCAACCGGCGCATGTACCCATTTTGCAATATGAGGTTCAAGAAGTTCGGCAGAGAAAATACCATAGATAACGAGCGCAACATTGTTGCCCACAAGGGAGGTGGTAATGAAGCGCTGCGGTTTTTTAAGAAAAAAACTCAGGATGCGCGCCGAGAGGTAGCCCTGATTCCTTTCGAGCTCAATGCGAAGTTTATTGGCACTGATAAAAGCAATTTCCATCCCTGCAAAAAACGCAGAGGTAAGCACCATGCAAAGAATAATGATCAGTTCGCTGCTCATTACTTATGTTTTGGAAACCTCCAACCTATTTTGCTGACTCCACATCAGATATCTGTTTGATTTTTTTAATACGAAAATGGTTCATGACCGACATTGCAGAGGCAAAGGCAGCGAGCAGAAGAAAAGCTGCCGGACTCAATTCCTTTTTGAAAGACAATTCGAAAACAAATGCAGCTGTTGAGAAAATCGCAACAGAGAGCCAGAGCCATTTAAGAACTGAGAAGAAACGAATCATTGTTTCACCTTCACTATGCCGCTGATTTTGGTGATGCGGTATTTTGAAAAATCCTGATTGGCACGGAGACCTGTACCTGTTATTACTTCATCTTTTCGTGTCACCTTTACAAATGCATTAGAGGTAATCTCGGCAGTTTTCTGGTCCCAGACCAGACGTTCAGTATTAAGGCGATCGCCCTCACTGTTCACTACCACAACATCACGTTCTGCTTCCATCACCTGATTATCGGGTAAATCAAAGATACGTGCTTTTTTTGAGGTCAGTGTAGAGCCAACTTTTCCGTCATGTTCAAAAAAGGTAAGCTTCACCCCTTCAGGCATCAGCGTCATCTTACGAGGCTGCGCCACCCTTGTAAGCATTGGCGTTTCAAGTTTCACTATCACACTACCTGAATCGGAATACAGGAGAGTAACATCCTGAGCCGTTTCATTTGGAATCAATTTTATCCCTGATAAACCCTTTACCCTGGCGATATCATTTTCGCAGGAAGTCAGCATCAGCAGTGTGAGAGAAAAAATGATTATTCGCATCAGTCGAACTTTCGTTTGATGAACCAATTGGCATCATTCAATACAATACCAAGATTCATTTGAAACCAGGTCTCGCGGAGGGCATCACTATTCAGACTACCCCTGCGGGCAAGCTCAAAACCCAGATTGAGGGTCGAGAATGTTTTACGCCCGAGCTTGAGCCCTATACCGGCAGTAACGGCCTGTTCTTTTAACATCCTGCCGGCGGCGATAATACCGGTTTGCCCCGTTCTAAAACCTAAACGATAATAAGTATGCCTGAAATAGGAACGATCAATTTTTTTGGCCGGATAATACTGAATACCTCCACGATGAAAGTTACGAACTCCCATTTCTCCTGAACCCCATGGCGCCACAAGCGTGCTTCTGTCGGTGTATGAATAGTCGTAACTCAAAACCAGATGATGCAGATAGCTGAAACTTAATCCTGCCCGCCATTCGCCGGGGAGTTTCCCTTCGAAAGAATTTGCAGTAAAGATTTCAACCGTATCAACATTCTGCGTGCCTGTTCCCAACGCACGATACATGATATTTGTCCCACTGTATTCAAATGGCAGGCGGCGCTCCGGTCGGAAGGTGAAACCCAATACCAAAGCATAGGGCCTCAGGTCATCCTCTGCTTTTTTTCCAAACTCACGGGTTATCTGTATGCCTGCAGCGTAAGCCACGGTTTTATTGTGCATTTGTTCAAGTATGCGCTGCCCCAAGATCATAGAGGTATCGGCTCCTTCGAAATTCATAAACCTGAATCGTTCATAATTCCCGAAAAGAAAATCAACGGTTCCCCCGATGGCAATATCCGTTTTGAGTGAATCACGGAACCACTTTAGCGGACTGATGGCCTGCATGAGGAAAGCCTTGTTCAAGCCCCCGCTGCCGGACTGATAGTTTCTCAGGGTTTGCGTCCCGAACGGGGTGTAGGTGTCTGCATTGAAACCCATTGAGTAGACAGGCTGTAAACCTGCTGCCATCGCCCAACCTTTGTTACAACGGAAACCAAGATGAAGGAAGCCGAATCCTCCCCTCCAGGTTTTGAGCGTGTCGGTAGCGCTGCGCTGCCACATCCTCTCACCCTGCAATCCTGTTTGAAAGGTGGTGATACTCAAGGCTGAAAGGGAGGCAGGATTAACAGGATATATGAGAATAGGAGAGCGAAGTGCTGTTCCGGCATTCCCCA
>JBIIMV010000098.1:0-5570 GCA_044337805.1 Bacteroidia bacterium | reverse complement strand
AGAAATAGCTGACTAACCTTTTCCTGATATGGACTTTTGAAGCTTCCCATCAGGTCAGGGTGCATGGCTCAGAAGGTGAATGGCTGGTCTCAGTCCTGTGGTGAGGAGATACCTTGCCTCAGGCCCTTATCGCCAGCGCTCCTTCGGCTCTTACAGGTTCTTCAGCTTCCATCATTGGCATGCCGGCAGGCAGAGCCTGCATCACATTATAAAAACTGTTTTCCCCACCATGAATCTGACAGGGGTACAATACCATCGTGGCGAAATTCACCCAGGGTCTGTACCAGGGTGTTCACCACCATAGAATCGGGTGTAATGACACTCTTCTCCAGATAGGCTGCTAATTCTGAAGTGCCTGAGACAAGGCTTCCGTTAGCGCCCTCAGATGGAAATACCATGCGCAGGCGATCAAAAAAGTCGAGACCACAATGCTGCTCCATGCTTCTGACGAATCCTACAGACTTGTCAATGCCGCATCCGCTTGCACCGGCCTTGCTCTCATCGAGTATGATCATCAGCACCGCTCCGTATAAGACATGTACCTCGGCACTCATCTGCTGCTGATGAGAAGTCCATGTGGCACAGAATTTCCTGCCCTCTTCTTCAATGTGGGCTATCTGCTCTGTGCTGAGAACAGCTGAGGATTGATACAGCCAGATGCGGCAGGTGTCGGATAAATGGGCAAGGGTTTTTGCCGGACTGCGTGTTTCCATTTTTTTTAGAGCTGCTTTGTTTTATAAAATTCTTCCCGGATACTCTTCTGCATAAATCTTCATCAGAATAAGGAAATAAGAAATAAGCAAGGGACCGAAGATAATGCCGGTGAGACCGAACAGCTTGATACCAATGATGACACCCAGCACCGTCACCAGAGGGTGAACATCTGCAAAGATCTTTTGAAAAGAAAAGCGGAAGACATTGTCGGCCATACTGATGACGAAAAAGCCAAACACAATCATCAGCACCCCTGACCATACATCTCCCGATGATAAGAGGAACAGCGCTGCCGGGAGCCAGATCATGGCTGAGCCTACAACAGGCATAAAGGAGAACACTCCGGTGACGATACCCCAGAAAAACGGATCAGGAAGCCCGAATATCCAATAACCTATCCACGCCACTACACCCTGCACCAGCGCGAGGATGGGAGAGCCCAGCACATTGCTGATCGTCTGATCGCGCAGCTCTTTGCCAATTTTTTTGATGTTGTCTTCGCTGAAGGGAAGCCAGCGGTTAAAACCCACTTCGAGGTATCCCACATTCACCAGCATGAAGTATAAAATCAAAATCATGATGCCGATATCGGCAAGTATCTGCAGGGTACCGCCAACAAATCCGGTGAGCAGTGCGGTGGTGCTCTGCTTCAGGTTGTTGATGTTTTCTTCATTGATGAGTTGTATGCCGAGCAGCTCCTTTGACTTGATGTCGAGTCCGCGTACCACATCCATCAGCATGCTCTTGTCGGATACAATTGCCGTGAGACGAGGAAAAACGATGTTTGAAAATACAACAAGAGGTCCGATCAGAATCAACAGGGTGAACAGGATGATGAGCAGGGCAGTCCATCCTTTTTTCCACTTACGTACTTTAACGAGGTGCTCCATCAGCGGACGGTACAAGACATACAATACCACGGCGCCGAGAATGCCATCGATAAAATCATAAAGGTTTGCGGTAATCAGAATTCCAATCAGCAGGATAACCACCAGAAGAAATATCTTTCTCGCCGGAAATATATTCATGCCCGAAAATACAGATAATCAGCCAACCTGCGGGAACTCCTTTTTCGTAAATTCGCATAAAACATCCTTATGCTCAGAATATCTGTTTTTCTGTTTTTCCTGGTCATATTTTCTTCCTGCAAAAAAGAACAGCCCGCTATTCCCGCTCCGCTCAAAGTGGGCGAGGGCGAAGCCAAACTAATCTTTAAATTCCGGTTCGACAGCACACAGGCGCGTCTGAATGCCATCGGTCAGCCGTCCGTGATGCCCATCGGTCATTCAGGACAGTCGCCGAAGTTCAATGGAATGAGCGCCCATTATATCGAGCTTGCACCAAGTGCTACTACCTTGCTTGGCTTGGGAGAAATTATTTACCATGCTGCTGAGGTCAACACGGGAGGCAGCACCGCCATTGATTTTTCAAAGGCCAGAGTGGCCGGACAAGAAGAGGAGTTTTTCAGTATTCCCCTCAGGTATGTGCAGGCCGGAACCTACGAATGGCTGCGTGTTTCCCTGGCTTATCAGAACTACGACATACGTTACAAGCAGGGTACAATAGAAGGCACAGGTACAATAGCTTCCTTCATTGGTTACAATACCTTTATTCAATCGGTAAAAATCAAGAATACCGACCTTGCGGTGAACGCCAACAAGTTACAGGGCTTCTGGGCCTTTGAGACCAGCGTGTTCGGCACGAGCTATCAAACCTCCGGACAGGCCCCTCCGGGAGCTACCACCGTGCCCAACCCTGTTTTCGCTACTTCACCCATTCCATCCGGATCATGCGTGGTTACAGGTGCTTTCCTGAATGCCACAGGTCAAAATGCACCCCTTGTCATCAGCGGCACTGAGACAAAAGATGTGGTGGTTACTGTCTCGCTCAGCGTGAACAAGAGTTTTGAATATACCGACCTGAATGGCGATGGTAAATTTGAGCCTGCTGCCGGAGATCAGGTAGTGGATATGGGGGTAAGGGGCATGTTGCCATCATGGTGAGGATGTTTTTTCGAAAATATCCTGCCGTTGGTGAAGCGAGATAAAAATTTTCTGCCTGAAAAGGCCACAACACCTGCAATAGACCTTAACTTTGTGTATGATGTTTAAAACAAAATCATTTTGGACAGGATTGGCGATAGGCGCCCTTGTAACATGGCTCATCAATCGCTGGCTTGAGTATCGCAGGCAGCACAACATACGCTAAAATGTCAGACCCAAACCAACCCGATATTTTCGATGAGCTGAAAGACGATGCCACCGGCTGGGTGAAGGCCCGCATCGACCTGCTCAGGCTCGAGCTCACCGAGCGCTTTGCCACGGTGGTGGCCTCTCTGGTATCAGGCGGCTTTGTGCTGGTTTTGGTATTTTTTCTTCTTCTCTTCCTGATGCTGGCGCTGGGCTTCTGGCTGGGTGATTTATGGCATAGCATTCCTCTCGGCATGCTGGCTGTTGCAGGAATCGTATTTATCAAAATTCTGTTGTTTCTGGCCCTGCGCAAACCTCTTCTCGAGCATCCGCTTATCGACGCCATCATACGTAAATCTTTCGAACATGAATCATCCGAAAAATCTTAACGAGCTCAGGATACAGAAGGCGCTCCTGCGCGGAGAATTGGGTCAGCGCGAACAACGGATGATGAGAAACTACCAGTACGCGAAGAAAAATATGGGATGGATTTTACTATCAAATATTTTTTCGCAGGTGCGCAGTTCCGGTGCATCATCATCATCGGGCGCAGCCGATTTCCTGAAAGGTATTCTGCCGGGCATACTCGGCTCAGAGCGCATGCCCGCATGGGTAAAATGGCTTGCAGGATTCTTCGAATCTTTGTGGAGCAAATTCGGTAATCAAGATAAAAAATCATCATCAGAAAATGTCTGAACGTTTCAGAGAAGTGATGGAGGCCGGCTATGCCTTCAGCAAAAAAAATATTGTGCTCGGTGTTGCCATGCACGATGGCAATGCCTTAAAGGGACTTCAAATTAAGGCGCCGCTGAGCACATTTAACCGACACGGACTCATTACCGGCGCTACAGGAACAGGAAAAACAAAGTCGCTGCAGGCCATAGCAGAGCTGCTGAGTGAGCATGGAGTGCCTTCTTTGTTGATGGATATAAAAGGTGATTTGAGTGGTCTCGCCGCGGCAGGACAATTAAACGACAAGCTCATTCACCGTCATGAAGCCATTGGCAATCAATGGTCGCCCATGGCATTTCCTGTTGAGTTGCTCACCATCTCCGATGAGAAAGGCACGCGCATGCGCGCTACGGTGTCAGAGTTTGGTCCGGTTTTATTTTCACGCATCCTTGGTCTTAACGATACGCAGAGCGGTGCGGTATCACTCATCTTCAAGTATTGCGACGATAAGGCATTGCCCTTGCTCGATTTAAAAGATTTTAAAAAGGTGTTACAATATCTTACCAACGAGGGTAAGAAAGAGATAGAGGCCGAGTACGGAAGAATTAGTCCGGCAACAGCCAGCACCATTGTGCGAAAAATCATTGAGATTGAGCAACAGGGTGCGGAGTGTTTTTTTGGTGAGCGCAGTTTTGATGTTTCAGATCTGATGCGCACCGGAAGCGACGGACGCGGAATATTGAGCATATTACGACTCACCGATATGCAGTCGAGGCCCAAGATGTTTTCTACTTTTATGTTGTGTTTGCTGGCAGAGATTTATCAAAGCCTGCCCGAGAGCGGAGATGCAGAGAAGCCTCGTCTGGTATTGTTTATTGACGAGGCGCACCTGATATTCCGTGAGGCCACCGATGCCTTGCTCGAGCAGATTGAGACTATTGTGAGGCTTATTCGTTCCAAAGGCGTAGGGGTGTTTTTCATTACGCAGAGTCCGACCGATATTCCTCCCCGCATTCTCGGGCAATTGGGCATGAAGGTGCAGCATGCTTTAAGGGCTTTTACTGCAGCCGACCGCAAGGCCATCAAAGCGGCAGCCGAGAATTTTCCTGAAAGTGAGTTTTATAAGGTTGCCGATTTGCTTACGGCATTGGGGATAGGAGAGGCCCTCGTCACGGTATTGAATGAAAAGGGTATTCCCACACCCCTGGCGCATACCATGATGGCAGCGCCGCGGTCCCGGATGGATGTGTTGAGTCCGTTGGAGTTACAAGGACTGATGGCGGGCTCGTCTTTATCGGCCAAATACAACGAAGCCATAGACCGCGACAGTGCATACGAGATATTGAGTGGTAAGCTACACGCACCGTCTCAGGATGCGATACCTGCCGGCCGTCCGGCCACAACTTCTTCCCGATCTGTGCCATCACCGTCGAAGGTTCCGCAAAGTGATGGCGGATTATTGGGTGAGCTGGTGAGCAGTGCCGCAGGCCGTGAGGCCGTGCGTACCATGGCCAGGGAGATCACACGCGGATTGCTTGGGGTATTGGGTATGAAGCGCAGGCGGTGATGCAGATGGGTGATGTTGTAGTGGTGGGATATGGAGATTTATTTCGATAGTCTTCAGGTCATTTCACCCCTACGGGGTTTTGTTTTGTTATTACGGATGTTCTATAAATATGTCACCCCTACGGGGTTTTGTTTTGTTATTCTGGATGTTCTATAAATATGTCACCCCTACGGGGTTTTGTTTTGTTGTTTCGGATGTTCTATAAATATGTCACCCCTACGGGGTTTTGTTATGTTGTTTCGGATGTTCTATAAATATGTCACCCCTACTGGGTTTTATGGTGTTCATGTTCCATTTTATTAAAATGTAACCCTACGGGGTTTTGTTTTGCTGTTTCGGATGTGCTATAAATATGTCACCCCTACGGGGTTTTGTTCTGTTATTTCGGATGTGCTATAAATATGTCACCCCTACGGGGTTTTGTTTTG
>JBIIMV010000097.1:0-5571 GCA_044337805.1 Bacteroidia bacterium | reverse complement strand
CAGCAGATATATGAACAGGGCGGTAATCAAAGAAAATGGAAGAAGCTTTTTGAGATATTCACGCACCATAGCTCACTCCTTTTTTTGTTTAAGAAGATCTTTAATAATCACATACATGCCAATGAACAATCCGCTTACCACACCGGCGGCTGTTAAAAGGTTGTTTTTAATTTGAAAATAATCATCGAGCCTATGGCCTGCCCATGCGCCGCCTAACATGATGGCAGCCATCTGCAGGCCCATGCCGGAGTATCTTAGAAGGGAACCCGGATTAGGCCGTTTTTTCGGCTTTTTTATCTCTGGTGTCTGCATGTTTCAGGTCTTTAACAACCCCGCCCATGCTGCAGCTGCCCGAGAAGTTTGCACCTGGTTCAATGGAAAGTTTATTGGTGATGACCTCTCCTTTTAAATTGGCTGTGGCCTTAAGAGAGAGAAGCTCTGTCACAGTAATGTTGCCTTGAACCATTCCGGAAATATCTGCGTTTTGACACACAATCTCGCCTTCAATGGAGCCGGTAGGGCCAATTACAACTTTCCCTTTGGAATGAATTGAACCTGTTACTGAGCCATCAACTCTCAGATCTCCATTGGCTTTTACCTCGCCGACAATCACAGTTCCGGCACCAATGAGGTTAATGGAGGCCTGGTCCATCTCCTGGCCTTTGGTCATAAAAGGGGCATTTTTCTTTTGATTGAACATGATTTCGGGCTTTTGAAGCGGTAAAGATAGGGATTTCTTGTGTTTGCCCCGATTTTTGCCTTATTTGAACCAGCCGGAATACATTAAATAGTTATCTGCTATTCGCGAAATCTCGCCTTTGAACTTCTCTTCAGGCAATTCTTTGATTCTTTTTGCCGGCACTCCGGCATAAATGCCATTGGGTTCAAGAACGCTGTTTTCCAGAACAACAGCGCCTGCAGCAATGATACAGCGGCTTCCGATGTGGGCATTGTCCATAATGATAGCCCCCATTCCAACTAAAACCTGGTCTTCTATGGTGCAGCCGTGTACAATGGCGTTGTGACCAATGCTTACCTCGTTGCCAATGGTGGTAACCGAGCGCTCGTAGGTACAATGAATGACAGCACCATCCTGAACATTTACCTTGTTGCCCATTCTGATGCTGTTTACATCGCCCCTCACAACGGCATTGAACCAGAAGCTGCAGTCGTCGCCGCAAACGATATCGCCGATAAGAAAGGCGCCGGGTGCAATAAAGCAGCTGTTTCCTGTTATGGGTCTGAAGCCTCTGACTTCGATGATGTTTTCCATGTTAGTCTATTCTTTTGAAGCAAGGGTCTTTTCGTCTCTGAATCACTTTATTCCTTGCGGGCAGGCTGTCTGCATCGTAACCCATGCGGCTGAGAAAAAAGCGCAGAGAATCGGGGTTTACCTTTCCGCTTGCGTAGGTTACTGAAAGTACCCCTCTGTCCAGGTCAACTTTAGATTTTTTTACGCCTTTATAGGAACGCAGAGCTGTTTCGATATCTTTTTTACAGTACTCGCAATGTGCCGAGGTTCTGATGCTGTCTGTTACCCAGTTTTGACGCTTTTGTGCGCGAACTTGAAATCCGCAGTTCAGCAATAGAATGAGGACGGCCCCGGCAATGAGCGCATTCATTTTTTCAGGTTTTTGAGCATGTCTGCGGTCATGGCCTGTAGGTCAAATTCCGGCTTCCATCCCCAATCTTCGCGGGCTCGCTGATCATCAATGCTTGCCGGCCATGAGTCTGCAATTGTCTGCCTGAAGTCGGGGACATAGCTCATTGTAAATTCCGGAATATGGGCGCGAATGGAGTCGGCAATTTCTGCAGGCGAAAAACTCATGCCGGAAAGATTATAAGAAGAGCGGATTTTTACTGATGCAGCCGGGGCATTCATGAGGCTGATGGTCGCTCTTATGGCATCCGGCATATACATCATCGGCAGAGTGGTTTTTTCTGACAGGAAACACTCGTAGGATTTTTTCTTGAGTGCCTCGTGGTAAATATGCACTGCGTAATCTGTGGTGCCGCCTCCGGGTGGAGTTTTATAACCGATAAGTCCGGGATACCGCAGACTCCTTATATCAACTCCGTATTTTAAATGGTAATATTCACACCATCTTTCTCCCGCCTGTTTACTGATGCCATACACCGTGTTGGGTTCCATAATGGTGAATTGCGGGGTATTGAATCTTGGCGTAGAGGGGCCAAAAACGGCAATTGAACTGGGCCAGTAAAGTTTACCAATGTGTCCTTCTTTTGCAAGGTCAAGAACATTGAAAAGACCATTCATATTGAGGTCCCAGCCGAACATGGGATTTTTTTCTGCGGTTGCTGATAAAAGAGCCGCAAGCAGGTAGACCTCTCCAACATCGTACTTTCTGATAATCTCAAAAAGCCGACGGGCGTTGAGTACGTTAAGAACCTCGTAGAGTCCTTCCTGTTTCAGGCCATCTTTGTCAAGGTCTTTGATATCACTGGCAATAACAGAATCTTTGCCATGAATTTCTCTTAGTGCCTGAACCAGCTCTCCTCCAATCTGGCCGGAAGAGCCAATCACCAATACAGATTTTTTCATTTTTTTATTTGAGCCTCAAAAGAAATGAATTTTTTCGTGAGTCTGTTCTCTTCCATTTTAATTCTGTAGGATGCAGAGCCTGTTTTAGTTTCACGTGATTCAGGGGTATAATCTTACATTTTGAGCAAAGACCTGAATGGATTAGTACCTTTGTTGCCTGTATGGCACTTCACAACAGAGTAGACCGCAGGGTGCTTCAAAAAAGGATTCAGGAAGATCCAACACCCCGTACAACCCTCAGTTTTTATCGTTACGTAATTATAGATGACCCTGCTGCTTTTCGCAATGACCTTTACAAGGCATGGGAGGCGCTGGGAATTCTCGGTCGTATATATGTAGCCCGCGAAGGCATCAATGCACAAATCAGCATACCGACAGCAAATCTTAAGTCTTTTCGTGAATGGCTCTATGCTGACCCCAGACTAAAAGAAATGCCCTTGAAGTTCGCCGTTGAGGATAACGGAAAATCATTTTTTAAGCTGGTATTGAAGGTGAGAGATAAAATTGTAGCAGATGGGCTCGATGACCGGTCCTTCGATGTTACCAATGTAGGCAGGCATCTGGATGCGGCAGAGTTTAATGAGGCCATGGCTCAACCCGGCACTGTGGTGGTTGATATGCGCAATCATTACGAAAGTGAGGTCGGGCATTTTGAGAATGCGATTTTGCCTCAGTCAGATACCTTTCGGGAAGAACTTCCAATGGTGCTTGATTTGCTTAACGACAAGAAGGATAACAAAATTTTGCTCTATTGTACAGGTGGTGTAAGATGTGAAAAGGCTTCAGCTTTTCTCAAACATCATGGCTTTAAGGATGTGAACCAGCTTCATGGAGGAATTATTGACTATGTGAGGCAGATAAAGCAGCAGAACCTGCCATCCAGATTCAAGGGCAAAAATTTTGTGTTTGATCAGCGTCTGGGAGAGCGGGTTTCAGATGACATTATCAGTGATTGTCATCAGTGTCAAAAACCCTGCGATATCCATGTTAATTGCGCAAACCCTGATTGTCACCTGTTGTTTATTCAATGCAGTTCCTGTGCAGAAGCTTTTTCTGGCTGTTGCACACCGGCCTGCAAAGAATATCTTGGCATGGACGCCTCTGAACGCAGAAAGCAAAACCTGAGTTTTCCGGGCTCTATGGCAAAAAACAGCCATCACTCCAAAATCAGGCCTAAGCTCAATACCAATTTTCTTAATCCCGGTCAGGGTTCTTTGCCGGATAGCAGGAAATAACTATATTTGTTCATAACATCAAGTATATGGCCTACGGCTTAAATAAAGTAATACTGATTGGAAATCTGGGCAGAGACCCTGAAATCAGGCATACCGAGGGTGGAGCCATCGTGGCAAATTTTCCCCTCGCTACAACAGAATATTATAAAGACAAAAACGGGCAGCGTCAGGAACAAACGGAATGGCATCAAATCGTTGCCTGGAGAAGTCAGGCTGAATATGCCCAGAAATACCTCAAAAAGGGTTTTACGCTCATGGTTGAAGGCAAAATCAGAACCCGTTCATGGGAAGATAAGGAGCGTGTGAAAAGGTATACCACTGAAATCATCGCAGACAGCTTCCAGCTAATTTCCAGCCCAAGACGAGAAGACAATTCCCATCAGAGTGAATCCTCCCATTCTGCTCAAACAACACAAGGAGGAGCAGATGCTTCATCCTCATCCGGTCCGCTGGATGACCTGCCCTTTTGATTGAAATTGTCGCCATTTGGACGATCCTCTCCCTCTTTTGCTAAATTCTTTTCAAGCCGCCTTTGCTGACCCCAAGGTCATCATTGCCTTGATTGTTACTGCAATTCTTTTGCTCCTCTCCGCGCTCATTGCAGCGGTTGAAGTGGCTTTTTTTTCCCTTAGTCCGCCCCAGTTGCAACGACTTGGACAATCAGGGAAAAGCGCCGGACATAAAATCACCCAGCTTCTTGAAAAGCCAAAGAGTCTTATTGCCACTATCGTATTAAGCCACAACCTTGTGAATATCGGGGTAGTTATTCTTTCCGAATCTCTTTCCGACGCTCTGCTTCATTTTCCCGATAGCCCATTGTTGAGTTTTATTCTCCAGGTAGTGGTGGTTACTTTTTTCATCGTTCTGGTGGGAGAGGTGATTCCTAAGCTTTATAGTGCTGCAAATCCCGAAGGAATTGCGCTGGCTTCGGCATATCCCCTTGAATTGCTTGTAAAGATCTTTTCACCTTTTAATTTCATGCTGGTAAATAGCACCAGACTGCTCGACAAACGCCTTAAAGCCAACAACCCGCAACTTTCCGTAGAGGAGCTTTCTCATGCACTTGAGCTTACCTCCAACGAGCATACACCAGAGGAAGAGCGAAAAATTCTTGAAGGCATTGTGGAATTTGGCAATACCGAAGTAAAAGAAATAATGACCTCTCGGCTCGACATTATTGCCACAGAACAGGGAGCAGGTTTCGGCGAGTTGCGTGAAATGCTAATTGAAACCGGGTTTTCACGAATACCGGTGTATGATAAAACATTAGACAAGGTCACCGGACTCCTTGTTGTTAAGGATCTATTGCCGCATACAGATAGTGTCGATTTCGATTGGAAAACGCTGGTAAGGCCAGCATTCTATGTTCCTGAGAACAAAAAAATCGATGACCTGCTCAGGGAGTTCCAGCGCCGCAAAATGCATATTGCAATCGTTGTTGATGAGTATGGCGGAACTTCAGGACTAATTACACTGGAGGATATCATTGAAGAGATTTTGGGTGAGATTCACGATGAGTTTGATGATGAAGGCCATAACTATCACCGTATTGATGCCAATACCTGGGATTTCGAGGCCAAGATTCATCTAAACGATGTTTACCGCATCATGGAAATAGATGGTGTTGAATGGGAGAAAAGGAGAGGAGGGTCAGATACGCTTGCGGGCTTTGTTATTGAGATTGCCGGAAGGATTCCTCCCCGCAATAGCATTATTGATTGGGAAGGATTTCGTTTCACCATTGAATCCGCTGATAGACGCAGCATTCAGCGC
>JBIIMV010000096.1:0-5586 GCA_044337805.1 Bacteroidia bacterium | reverse complement strand
ATGACGGTGCATGTTTTTGTATTGTTTGCAAAACAGCTCGGTATGCGCCATGGTCCCGAAAATAATTTCGCCGACGTCGTGTTGTTTAGCAGAGGCTTCCTCCCGGCCGGCACCGGACAGAGGGCTTACGGGCGCTCTGTCCGGAATTCGACAATTTTTCGTTTGTTCGGTGAATGCTTCACAGCCGGGTTTGTTGTTTTTGCTGTGGCTCATGTCACTGATGCCGGGATTTCCGCTGTATACATTTCCGGAGGAAGGGCTTACGGGCGCTTCTCCCGGAAATGCATTTGTCAGGCGGAATTTTTCATAAATAATAAAGTATGGTTGTTCGCTGTTCCTGTAATACATGTCTTTGTCTTTGTTCTTGTAAGGCATTGTAATAGTTTCCTGAGTGCTGGATGTATCTGTGGCCTGATGCGGATGCAGACAGCTTACGGGCTCCCGTGTATCCGCCAAACCCGGTTTTCCTGCAGCACTTTTGTTTTTATTTAATGATATTTCATGATGCAGGCAGGAATGAATAGATAATGGCTGCTCTGCGATGGATGAATATTTTTTCTCTTCTATGTCGGCTCGATCAACGAATGAATGAGAACCGCCGTATACCATGATCTTTTTATTTGTTTCTTTATGGTTGGTGCATGGATGCATAACGGTTCTCATTCAATTGGCTGTTTACTTTATACGGCTTGTCTTTAAGGCGCGGTTCTCTGAATCTAATGCGTTTACTTTGTGATTGAGCTCTATCACATACAGCATGAGCTGCTCTATTTTTTCCATCTGCATTTTCTGCATTCTGCCCAAATCGAGGTTTTCTTTTTGCAGGGTTTCTTCTGATGGAATACCGGGCAAGTGTTTGTTCTCTTTGATGTAACTTTCTACTTCGTTTATTCCGGGAAGCTTGTAGTCTTCAGAGAAAACATAATCGCACCAGCCGCTGTGCTCTACCACCACCCTGCAGGCATCTAACTGTCCGGCTACGGTGGTCTTTCCATCCAGCCATATATCGTAGTTGCTGTTTCCGTTCAGGATAAGTTTTCCGGGGTTGCCTATATCTCCATGGAAGTCTATATACCCATTCGCCCCGTCATTGCTGATGGCAACATCTGTATATCCATTGTTACTGTAATGGTGCACGGTGCCGAATGTTTTCAGCGATTCGCGAATCATGGCATTGCCATTTACATCGAACGATTCGGCAGGGGCATCGGTGTTAATGCCTACCCTGTTGTCAAGTCCGACGTGCAGACGTGTACCCCATACTGCAATTTCTCCCTCTACGTCCAGCTTAGCCTGAGGCGTCATTGTACCGATGCCTACATTGCCTTCGAGCGGACATTTGAAGATGTCGTCGTTTTGTGCTGCTACAGTGCCTTGCGGAGTGATGAGCAGTTGTTTGCTCCAGGCTTGTACGTTTCCGCAATCGGGTGTGGCATAATATATGCCGGGTATCATATGCTGAAGGTCGAAGGGTACGACATTTCCTGCCCAGTCTATTGCCAGTGGTCTCAGGCCAGGATGTGCGGTATCGGCATAGTTGGTCAGATTCAGGGTGTCCATGATTTTTATGCCCCCCAATCCACTAAGTTTGATTCTCTCTATGTTCTGTGTTCTGAATGCAAGTGAAGAAGTGTCGGTGGTTCCGATAAATTTATTCTGGGTTGATACATTGGAATTTCCACCTACTGTCCAGTCTTCTCTCTCGGGGCTACTCAGGATGAAGGTTTCTTCTTTTAAACATCCTGCCGCATCGGTAAGATGCAATACATAGTTTCCTTCACCTAATTGTTGTAACGATGGACCCTGCGCTGTTGTAGTCCCGCTCCATGCATATTGATAAGGTGGTGTTCCTCCTGTGGCATTTACTTGTATGCTGCCATTAAAACAATCGTAACAGCTGATGGCATAGCCATTGGGGTAGGAAGAGATCTGTGAACCAATGCTGAGTGCTGCCGGCTCGGGTACCTGTATGCTGAGCATGATGCCTGCTCCGTTGGCATCGTTCACAAGTACGGTATGTTGTCCGCCTTGTAATCCTGTTCCCATTGCACCGAAGCCTCCGTGCTCCCATTGGTAGGAATAAGGTGGCACGCCACCCGAGACATTTGCTGTTGCGATGCCGTTGGCAGCACCTGCACAGTTTACAGCTTGCTGAAGGCTGATATTTCCGCTCAGGGCAGGAGGCTCCTGAAGCAGCACCTGGTGTAAGGCGCTGCAAGCATTGGCATCCATCACGCTTACCTGGTAGTTACCTGCCGGCAGGTCAACGAGTTTTTCTGAAGAGCTGCCGTTGCTCCATTGATACTGATAGGGTGGAGTACCACCGGTGCTTTGAAGGTCGATGCTGCCATCGCTGCCACCGTTGCTGCTGATTTCGTAGCCATTGTAATTTGTGTTCACCGAAAACAGTTGCAGCATCGCCGGTGCCCTAAGCTGAATGCTTTCGCTGATGGTTTGTCCCTGTGCATCGCTGATCTGTATCTGATAAGTTCCTGCATTCAGGTTTTGGATTTGTGGTGTATTGGCGCCATTGCTCCATGAATAGGAATAGGGAGGTACGCCGCCATTAACCATTACTTCTATGGATCCGTTGGACGCATTGTGACAACTTACTTCATAGCCGCCCGGGAAAGAGCTGGTGGTAAACTGAACATTCATGGCAGGCTGATTTTGTGCTGCGGCCTGGAAGGCTGATTGGAGATGCATCAAGATCATCAGCATCAGATAAGTGATTTGTTTTTTGTAGGGTGTCATAAAAAATGTTTTTAGCGAATCTAGATGAGGGATGATGCCGCTGTCAATACCCTTTTTCACTTTTACATATTTTTTTCCGCACTTTTAATCTGTTTTTTAATCTATCCGTTTTGGAAACGTTTATACTCGGATTGGCGAGTAAAACCCTCCATTTTTCTGCTTCCAATATCCAATTTCGGCAAATTGTTGTTAATAACACGGTTAATTTCGCCGCGGGTAAATAAGGTTAGGTATCAGCTTCTCACCATGCTTTTGCCAAAACACAGATGCTGCACGATTTTCGGGAGTTGCAATGGCCGAAAACCAACGTAAAAAATTACCTCAGGTAAGTAAAAATTAACCTTTTCTAAAAGGATTTGTTTTTTATTGCTTTCCTGACAAGCAAGTTTTTAGTAAACAGGCTTAGCGCGATTTTTATTTTTATCTAAGAAAAAAAAAGTTCCTTAATGTTCGCCAACGCGCGTTGACGAAGCTGGTCGAAATGGAATGGATTTTTCACTGAATCTCTTTTACTCCATGCGTCATCAAACTCTTTGCAGATGGAAGCGATAGCGGCTTCTTTTATTCAAACGTAACAAGCTTTTGTTCTACTTTATTATCATACGGATTACAGGAAACAACTGCATATTTGGGCCCCCAATAGGTGATTTTATAACCTTCTGCAATATATTGTTTTAGTATCGCCGGCATTTTTTCATCGAATGTTTCAATATTGCCGTTTTGAATATTGATCAGGCTCTTTGATACCTGGGTACTTACATAACATAGTCCTTCTGAAAATTCACTCGCACCGATAAATTCATGCGGGAAGGACTGTCGGCTTCCTTTTTGATCAATGAAGTATGATGTACCTGTTGTATCTGTTACAAATGCCAGCCCCTCTGAGAAGTCTGAGGCTTCGGTAAATATGGGTTTTATGACTATTGTTCCGGTGGTGTCAACATAACAAAACCTGTTCTCTTCATTTTTTATGCGAGCAAGTCCTTCTTTGAAGTCTGACACATACTGGAATTTTTCGTTTCCCTGTCTCTGTCCTTCTGTGTTGATAATATACCAACCCAGGCTGTCTTCCACAAAGGCTCTTCCATCCAGGAAATCATGGGCATCGGTCAGTTTTTTTTCTTTGAATAATTCTTCTCCTTTAAGATTCAGATAATACCATTCTTCGGGGTAACCTCCAATTCTCACCAGGGCCATGTTGCATGAAAAATCTCCGGCTATAGAGTTGTCAAATTTAAGTTTGGTTTTAAGCAATAGGTTGCCGTCGAGGTCAAAATAAGTAATCAGTCGGGATTTGGATTCTTCGGCCATGAATCCATCCTTGCCGCTTGTCCTAACGCGAGGACCTTTAAAACGGATGCGATGGTTGGGAATAGATTTTACCAATTGGTTGCGATGGTTATAAAATCCGATACCCGGAAGGGTATCAGGAAGATTGCTGATGTACCCTTCTTTGTAAAGATAAGTGTCGGTTCGTACCTTACAAATCAATTCTCCTTTGGTATTGATGATTTCCGACAGATATTCATCCCATTCGCCTGGTTTGTAATATGTGCCCCAATCATTCATGAAAGAGGCACGTAGTCTTTTTATTTCGGTGTTTCGAAGAGGAACAACAAAAGCCAGTCCATCGTGAAAATCTGTTGAACACTGGAGGTCTTTTTCAAATGCTTTTTTTCCTGTTTTATCGATAAACTGAATGGTAGATGTTAAATTTCCTTCTAATACCAATGGAGATTTGATGACTGCCAATCCGCTTTTAAAAGATGGATTCTGGTTTTCGCAAGAGCCTTCATTACAGGTCATCATCACCTGCATTTTCCCATTTTTATCCATAAATCCGGAACCTGAATGTGTCAGCAGTATTTTGTTGCCAAACAACCTGGCGTCATGTATTTGAGGGAATGCATCTGTTAATGCTACGGGAACTTCATCGCGGAAGACATAATAAAAAACCCCGTAGAATTTTTCAGGGAACTTCTTATCTTTAAGTAAAGACGGAGATTGCCATAAATGATGAAGTGTGCCGTGGTTTTCCATGCGGTATGTCTTTCGTGTTTGGGCAGATAACAGAAAAACAGGCTTTTTGAAATCCTTAAGTTCAGTGAAGCGTTTGCATGGAATAAAAAAATCGTAATCTCCGTTCGGCTTTTTCAAAATGCCGGGGAATTCAGAACCTGTTGTTTTTTTGTTGGGGTCAGAATTTTCAACAAAGTGGTAGTGCAGAGGTGGGAGTGGAATGATTTGTTCTATGATTCTGCCTGTGGCAGTTATTCCTGTGACCTTGACTTTTTTAATCAAAGCTTCTGTGGTTTCTTTGATGCTGACCTCTACGGAATCTGCATTTAGTTTTTTTGGATTGAAGGTTGGGGAATCCCCATATCCGGCGTCTATCCATCCAATCAGGTCAATGGAGGAGGGAGAATAGGTTTTCAGCAATCTGATGAAGAAAGCAGAATCTTTCAGCATTTCGGGAAGGCCGTATGAAAAATCGGGTAAATCATCAAAGCCTTTCTTGATGGCCTCTGTTGGATCTTCTTCAAAATAATATCCTGTAAGAAGCGTGTGCAGCACCTGTATTTGTCCGGCAGGATTTTTTCCGATATAGATAATTTCATTATCCTTGCTCACGGGCATTTTCAATCCTGAGAAATTTGCCACCTGGCGGTCTCCGAACATCAAATGGTATCAGTAATTTACTTTTATAACAGCACTGAAACCCCTCTCACATTCGAAGACGTCAGCGACGGAGGTGATTTCATAGCGGCGTGTACTTTGCTGTTCGTTGCTATGAAGAAATGAGGCATATCGTTTGCGTCCATTTCTGCTAAT
>JBIIMV010000095.1:0-5592 GCA_044337805.1 Bacteroidia bacterium | reverse complement strand
GCATTCGGATCAATCTAAATTTTTGTTTGAACAGGGTGCGTTTTCGAGCACTTCTTTTCATACTTATTCTTCAAACGATGTTGCCCAGGGTTCTCCTTGGGCAACATTTTTTTAGGGTAAGTGCGGATTTCTCGATTAAAGAAATTCGTGCCGATTCATCGGTGAACCTCACCGTTGGAAAGGTATATTATGATAAGAACATCAAGAAGATAATTTACAAGGTTAGTTTCCCGAAAGCGGAGACCTGGGTGGTGTATGATACCTCCGTGTACATGATACAAAACGGAAAAGTAAAGGAAAGAATAAAGTCAAGCTCCATTGCTGAGTTTTCGATTTTTCATCTGGCACTCAGCGGAGATTTGCATGAATTCGGTCTAAAGAGCACTCCATACAAACTCAGTTCCGTGACCAAGGAAGACAGTTTAGTTATTGCGGTGTGGAAGCCCGAATCCCGACTTTCAAAAGCGTTTGGAAAGATTGTGCTCAGTAAATTAAAACGCAGAATTTATGGCATTGCCTTTTACAGGCCCAACGGGAATCTGGCCGGACGACAGATATTCAGGAAATTCGTAACAATAAAAGGTTGTGATTTCCCTAGTGAGATTTTACAATTTCAGAACAGCCCAAAGGGGGAGAGCAAGCAAATCACCACTTTCAAAAACATCAAGATCGATCAGGCCAATGACCCGAAGCTTTTTGATTATCCTCTGCCTTAGCCTGTTTGGATTACGCGGCATGGCTCAGGTGGCCACTCCGGCTCAGTTTCATCAACTGCTGCAGCCTCAGGCACCTGCCTCCTACTCTTTCGCTGCCAACAACAAAAACGAGATTCAGCTAACCCTTTCCGCCCTATTCCTGTTTTACAAAGCGTTCTTCTCTTCGCAAGATGCCAACTCCTGTGGATTCTCCCCCAGTTGTTCAGAATATGCGATATTGTCGATTAGAAAACTAGGCCTCCTCAGAGGAGGAATGGCAGCATTCGACAGACTTAGTCGTTGCAATGGCCTTAATGCAGCTGATTATAGTCGTGATATGAAAACCGGTTTACTCATTGACCCTGTTACGGAAACACATCGGCATTGAAGAATAAATTTCATATTTTTTTTCTCTTTTGTTTGTCAACGGTGGCCACGAGTCTGCGCGCACAGCAGGATATTTTTTCGTTACAATCGGGGAAACGATACGCAAATTTTTTGGAACAGGCACAACGCTTTCAGGATGCAGCGATTGAATGGGAGAGAATTGCCCTGATGAGCGGCAATGGTGACAGCGCATGCTCAAAAGTCATAGAGAATTACCGCAGGGCAGGCAGCATTGGTACAGGGATTAAATTTTACAGGGGATTAAGCAAAAAAGGGCCATTGTGCAGTCATGCCTTTGCCCTTTCTGTTCTGAGCATGGCGGCACCTGATACCATTCTTCTCAAAAGAGAAATGGGTGAAGGAATTTCTCACACGCGAAGAAAACTTTATCTAAGTCTGGCAACAGGCATCAACGGCGATTGGGAAAAAGCAGCCCGTCAAACAGCAGATTTAGCTTTACCCCAAAACGACGGAATACCCGTTGGGCAATTAAGCCTCGTGATGAAAGAAGCGGCGGCAAGGCCCGAAAAAAAACCCTGGCTGGCAGGCTGCATGTCGGCCATCGTGCCGGGCACCGGAAAGTTTTATACGGGAGATGTTCCCGATGGTATTCTGGGATTGGTATTTGTGGGTTCTACCGCCTATCAATCATATCGGGGATTCAGCAAACTTGGCATCAAGAGTCCGCGTGGATGGATTTTCGGTGCACTAAGCTTGGGCTTTTACACGGGTAACATATACGGATCGGTGAAAGCAGCGAAAAGGAAAAATCAAAAGAAGAGAGATGTTTACAGGAAAAAGGTTCTTGACCTTCTTACTGGCGATCGCAGCTAAGGTTCTCTTGCAGGCAGCCTCAGCGCAGACCTTACCGCTTGTACTTCAGCAGGCCGACTCTCTGCTTGGCAGGGGCGACTATTACGCGGCATTAAAGCTATACGACAGAGTCCTTTTTTTTGATGATTCAGCCTATGCCGTTAACTCTTATGAAAAAATTGCGCAGTGCTATTTTATCAACGGGCAGTATGACAAGGCGGCCACCTATTTTGGCATTGCGGGAAAAGGTGCCAGGAGCGACAGCCTTGCTCTCAGCAATTTTGAAAAAAGAGCCATCAGCCTGATCCTTGGCGAGCAATTTCTCCCGGCAAGAGAAGAGCTGCTTGAGATGCCCGAATCCTACCTTCAGACACAGGAGGGAATTTTGTTGATGGCCCTCACAATGTATGGCAACCAGGAGACAGAAGCTGCCTTTATGGAGTTTTCAAAACTAAAGAACCTGAAAAGCAGAAACAGAGAAATCATCAGACTAAAAAAAAGGTTAGAAAGAGCTGAGAGAAAAAATCCGAAAACGGCAAGGATACTGAGTATGATAATACCCGGCAGCGGACAAATTTATGCAGGCGACTGGCGCAATGGCCTCAATTCACTGTTGCTTACCGGAGGACTCATGACACTTGGCATTTACACCATCAGCGCAGCCGGATTCATTGATGGTATTGTTATGGTAGGACCATGGTATCAGAGATACTATACCGGCGGATTTAAGCGGGCAGAAACTTCAGTAAACGCTTTGAAAAAAAAGGTACGGTACGAAGTATTGCAGGAGATGCTGAGAATGAGCAGCTATGAACAGCAACATTAAGATATTCTATCTCCTTCTCACGCTATTGTTGTGTTTTTTTGCCTTTGGAACAGACAAAACAGATTCTGATTTAGCGAGTGCCCGTAAACAGATTGAGAAAGGCATGCTTGCTCTTTATGAATACCGGATTCAGGATGCCGAAGCACTTTCTTCCTCACTGGCGAAGAGCCATCCTCACCTGCCTGCTGTAAGATTATTACGGGCGCATTACTTCTGGACTTTGATTGTTGGAGGTTTCAACACCGAAACAAATCGAAATCATGTCTTTGATGAATTAAAATCAGCGGAAGAAAGTCTGAAATTCAAACCCAAAAAAAGCAGCAACGAAGACCTTTTCGCCTACATCTCCATCAAAGTCATGAAGGCCCGCATTCACGGTCTGCAGGGCAGTCAGTTTAAAGCTTTTACCGAACTCAATAGTGCGGTAAACGATGTTAAAAGGTCGTTTGGAAAAGAGAGTGAGTTCCCGTATTTCAAGCTCAGTACCGGGCTTTATCTCTTTTACAGAAGTTATGCGCGTGACCGTTATCCATTTACTGCGCCCTATCTGATGTTGCTTCCTTCCGGAAACAAAGAAAAGGGACTGCAGATGCTGGAAGAAGGCTTCAGAAGTGCCGACCCCTACATGAGTTGCGAGGCAGGATATTTTCTGGTAAAAATCATGATCGATAAAAAGGACTATACCGCCGCCCTGGACAAAGCTGCCATACTGCATTCCAAATACCCGAATAACCTGATCTTTGCCTATCTTACACTGAACATGGCGCATAAAACCGGGCAACATGAACTTGCACAAAAGATTTACAAAAAAGTATTGCTCACCTCCCCTGCCGAAGCCAGATACTTATCGGGGCAGAAAGAATACTTTATGGTAAAGATGAAAGAATTGCTTGATGGGAAGACCACGAAGGCAGATGAAAAAAACAGGAAATAATCCGGTTCGTGCCTTTACACCCAAGGGTAAAGTGCTGGTCATTTTGCTTAGGGCAATTTATCGGACCTTATCGTTATTTGTAAAAATCAGACACCGGCAGCCCAAACGACTGCATCATGAAGACCCCGCACGGATGAGTCTAAAGGAAAGCCTGTATTTGGGCAGTAAGTATTATTTGCAGGCGCCTGAAGAGGTAGAGAGTGAATGGGTGAAAGAATATCTGGACAATCAGTCTTATGAGTTAGATGCCCCTGTGAACTTCGTATCCCAAAATATCATTCGACTATCTGCCGCGGGCGACCTGATGCCCTACCGCATGATCAACCATCGAGCTTGCAAAAAGCTGTGGGAAAGATGCGGTGAATATTTTTTTGATGCCGACATTGTATTTGCCAATCTTGAGACTCCGGTTAACATCAAAAATCCGGTGAGTGCAGTACCTGAGGTGATGCTCAGTCACATGCTTTTTAATGCAGACGAAGAGATGTTTGAAGTTTTTTCGGGCATGGGGAAGTTCAAGGGTTACGATGTGTTGTCGGTCATCAATAACCACAGTCTGGATCAGGGAGAAGAAGGTCTGAAAGAGACTATGCAATTTTTAAAGAACAAAGGAATTGGGTATTGCGGAGCGAGCCTTAGCCGGAACGAGCCCCGATTCAGCATGATAGAAAGAAAAGGGATTAAGGTAGCATTTGTAGGAGCCACTTTTTCACTGAATCAGTTTCAGGCACCCGAAGGAAAAAGCTGGATGCTGAATCATATCTTTCTGAACGATGAGAACTGTGATTTAAGCAGGTTAAAAGAAGATGCCGATCTGGCGAGAGCAGATGGAGCAGATATGGTGGTGCTATCCCTGCACATGGGTCCGGCCTATCAGGCTTATCCAGGGAGTATCGCCATAGAAAACATGATCAAAGCATGTGAAATAACCGAAGCCGGGCTTGTCATTGGGACCCATCCGCATCACATGCAGACTTTTGCGGTACATCGTTATCAGGGAAAGGACGGGATAGACAGAAAGACTCCTTTATTGTTTTCCATGGGTGATTTCGTAGCCTGCGATATTTTCAGCTGGGGTCACGGGAGTTTGATGATGAAAGCAGAGATAGAGAAAGGATGCATTGGCGGGATCAGCCATACCAGAGTAAAACAAATGAGCCTGATGCCGGTATATTTGAAAACAGAAGGAAAAAGAGGTGTTGAAGCACTCGAGTTCATTCCTTTGTACGACTTCGAAGAATTTGAGCCAGAAATCAAAGACTCTTCGGTGAAAAAAGAATGGACCGCACTGGTAGAATTCTCCGATACCCACATATTTAAGCATGAGGGAACACGCTCCTGGCTCAGAAAAAACATATCGGCTTGTTAACAAAACTTGTCAATTAAACCGAACATAAAAAAGAGAGAACTGCTTTGGACTTAAAACTGAAAAAAGTGTTATTCATGAAATCCAAATCAAAATAGAATGAGGCCGGCATCACTCATAACACTGATAACCGATTTTGCAGGAAAACAAGACCTGGTTACCAAATCGCTTTCGGGGTATGGTCTATCGGTGCATGGTGGACTGCGTTAAGAATTTTTCAGACATTTTTTCGTGCAGACAGATTTCAGCGGAGGGTTTATGCATCAGATCCATGTACGGACAAGAGCCGCTGAGCACAGCGCATTTGCGCGTCAAAAATGCGGGGATTACATGTTATGCGTCATTTTAAAACGACATGGAACAGGCAGAAATCGTGCAATGACAAGAAAATGAATAATATTATTTTTGAGTATGACTAGACAAAATGACAAATAGTATTTTGGCATGTCTTTTGTAATTTGATTAAGTCAAAAGGCGCAAATTTAAATCAGTTGAAAAAAACGGGTTTTGATGATGTAAAAGATTCTTATTCGATAAAACGGGGGATAGCTATTTATAAAAACAACTTTAA
>JBIIMV010000094.1:0-5608 GCA_044337805.1 Bacteroidia bacterium | reverse complement strand
CCGCGTCTCCGCTACAGTGTCTTAGTCCGGCAATAATGGCGGGAACCTGACCGAAATTTCTGGCAAAAATCAATGCTCTGATATGCTGGTTCTGCATGGCAAGTTCACGCACCTGCTCTGTAGAGCCATCGTCAGAGCCATCATCCACGAGTACAATCTCGGCCTGATAACCCGAATGCACCTCACGAAAGAGGTCTGCAATCTTTCCGCAAGTAATTTTGATTGCGTCTTTGTTGCGGAAAACCGGTATGACAAAAGAAATTTTTTTCACAACTTATTGATTTGGCGGGCAGGCACTCCAACCCGGGTTTCTCCATCTCCAACATTCTCTGTTACCACTGCACCGGCTCCAATCACGACATTGTCTCCCACTTTAATGCGAGGCAGCAGGATTGCCCCGGCTCCTATCATGCAATTTTTCCCGACACTCACACCACCCAGTAAGGTTGCAGCAGGTGATATCTCTGTGAAATCTCCGATGCTGCAATCATGTGATACGATGGCACGCACATTCACAAGAGCGCCTTTGGCGATGTTTACACCGGGCTCCAGCAGAGCATCTTGGAGAATAGTTGCCCCGGGACCGATATTCACCTGATACGGCAACAACCTCACGGAAGGATCAACAATAGTATGTGGCAGACCACCGATAGATTCCAGCTTCAGGCACATTTGCATCCTGTGAAGAGAGCCACCCAAAGCCAAAACAAAGCGAGGGTCACTTAAAAGATGTTCTGCTGCTTCATCGATACCGGTGATTACTTTGAAATAATCCGGAATAAGACCGGAAAGCCGGGGAGAAACATCATCAAAAAAAACAAGCTCCTTTGTAAGATTCAGTACATGCAAGCTGGACAAAACCTGTCTGGCAAATCCACCGGCACCCGCAATCAGCATAAACTTTCGGAAATGATATCTGAGATCCGATCAATACTGACTGCCTCAAGTCCGGGGTAAAGCGGCAAACACATCACTCTGCGCGAAATATCTTCGGAATATGGCTCTTGCAGATTGTTATCCACATAGTTCAGCGTATTGAGGGAAGGATAAAAATACCTTCTGCCAAAGATGTCACTCTTCATTAGGGAATCTTTCACTTTCAGGAGACTTTGTTCATCCGGGAACACGACCGGATAATAAGCAAAGTTATATTGGGTAGTACCTTTTGTAAGTTCAATTCTCCTGAGCTGTTTGAGTGGTGAAAGCCGACGATCATAATGCTCACATATTCTGCGACGCTCTTCCATGATCTGATCCAGATAGGGCAATACACATAATCCCATGGCTGCCTGAAACTCAGAAGACTTGCCATTTATACCCATGCCAAAGAACTGCTCGGGTCCATTGTGACCAAAGTTCCGCATGTAAGAGATACGATGTGCAAGGGCATCGTCGGAGGTAATGATAGCACCACCTTCGATGGTATGAAACAATTTCGTGGCGTGGAAGCTAAGCGTAGAGATATCGCCATAATTCATGACCGACTGCCCGGCATATTCAACGCCAAATGCGTGGGCAGCATCATAAATAACCTTAAGGTTGTGCTCACGGGCAATGGCCTCAATCTGTTCAACCTCACAGGGATTTCCGTAAACGTGGGTTGCAAGGATTCCCCTTGTGGCAGCGTTTATCTGCGACTTTACGGATTCAGGTGAAATCGTAAAAGTATCCGGGTTGATATCAGCAAAAACAGGCTTGCAATGTTCCCACACAAGGCTACTGGTGGTTGCTACATAGGAGAATGGAGTGGTGATAATCTCACCCTCAAAACCGGCAGCGCGTATCGCAACCTGCAGCGCAACGGTGCCGTTGGTAACAAAGAACAAATGTTTGACTCCGAGAAGGTTTCTGAGTTTTTCTTCCAGCTCCAGAACAAGGGGGCCGTGGTTGGTCAAATGACCTCTTTCCCAGATTCCTTCCAGGTATCTCACATATTCTTCAAGCGGGGGTAGAAACGTCCGGGTGACGGGAATCATGAACGACAAATATATTGATTCAGGCTGAAACGCCGAAATATGTGAATTGTAGGATTGCGCCTATCCAAGACTCTCCAGCATTAAGGCACAGGCTTTCTCAATAAGCTCATCCGGGATATTGAGTGCCGGGGCAATTCTTATGGCTGATGACTCAAACAAAAACCAATCGGTAATAAAACCATGCTGAAGGCCGTATTGAATAACCTTCTGCACCGTTTCAAAATCCGGGAGATGCACGGCCAGCATGAGTCCACGGCCACTGATACCACTGATTTTGGGATGCACCAGGCACTTTCTGAATAGTGCCTCTTTGTGCCTTACGCGCAGTAAAATATCTTCTTCTTCTAAAACATGGAGGGAGGCCAGGGCAGCAGCGCATGATACCGGATGCCCTCCAAAGGTGGTGAGGTGTCCGAGATAAGGCTCGTGGGTGAGTAAATGCATGCGCTCCCGCGAGGAGATGAACGCCCCCAAAGGCATGCCTCCACCAAAGGCCTTGGATAAACACAAAATATCAGGAACAAATCCTTCCTGCTCAAAGGCAAACATGGTACCGCTTCTTCCCATCCCACATTGTATCTCATCTGAAATTACCAGAACACCATTTTGCCCGCAATGCTGCTTCAGTCTGAATAAAAACCCTTCGTCCCAGATTTGAGCTCCGGACTCGCCTCTCACCGTCTCTACAACCACAGCTGCGGTATCTGAATCAATATACTGAAAGTCTTCCGTTATATTGGCGCGCAGCGTTCTGATTCCGGGCAATAATGGACGAAAAGGAGCTTTAAAAAACTCATCGCCCATCATGCTGAGTGCTGCATGACCGCTGCCATGATAGGCTTTTTCAAAACAGCAGATTTTTGTTCTTCCCGTAATACGCTTGGCAAGTTTCATGGCACCATCGATCGCTTCGTTTCCGGAGCTGACAAAATAGATACTGTCGAGAGAAGACGGCAGATGGGCACTGAGGGCTTTTGCCAACAACACCTGTGGAGCCTCAATAAACTCGCCGTACACCATCAGGTGCATATACTTTTCTGCCTGTGCTTTCACTGCGTCAACCACGCGCGGGTGTGAATGCCCGACCGCACATACTGATATACCTCCAATTAAGTCAATGTAAGATTTTCCCTGCTGATCGTAGATGTAGCTTCCGCTTGCAGAGACAGGTTCTAACATCATGGGTGCCTCGCTGGTCTGCGCAACATGCCTTAAAAATAAACTTCTTAAAGATCCCATCTCACTCTGCCTTTATTTTGCCGATATATTCATCGCCCGTCTTTAGAAATATGGTCTTGAATTTCTCTTTGTTCATGCCATCGTAAGGTAAAATCCAGTGGGTATATTGGTACGTCTGTATACCGGTATAAACGAGACAACACAGACAAAGTGCGAAAAATAACACAGGCAGTTTTTTCATGGCACCGGCCAGCAAAATAATAAAGAAGGGATAGAAGTCAATTGCTGAACGCATGCCATAGCTGCCTCCGTAATACCACATCCACCAGCTGCTCAGAAGATAAACCACACCTGCCAGAAAAGCGAACAACAACAACGAAACATTTCTGCGCATCATAAAAAACCCTGCGAGAGAAACGAATGCCAGCGGGGTATAAATAAACAAACCCTTACGAAATGAGAACAGGAAGTTCATCATTTCAGGAGCCAGAAAATTAAAACCTTCCTTCCCGTAGGTGTAGGCCCAGGGCTTGCCTGTCTGAAGAATAAAAAGAAGGGGTTGAATGCCAAACAATAAGACAAAACCGCCCAGCATTACAAGCAGAAATTTTCCTGAACGCAAAATTTTTATTAGGAAACTTCGGAACGGTGAAAATCCGCCACAAAGAAAGGGCAACGACAGCAGGATGATAAGGTTGGTAGGCCTGATAAGCCCCACCAAGCCAAGGCTTGCACCAAAGAAGAGGTTGTTGGTTGCATCATGCTTTTCGCGCAGCCGAAAAAAGGTCCAAATCCATATAGAAATGGCTGCAAAAGAATAAACATGCGACATGGAGGGCTCAAAAATGGCGTAATAAAATAAATTGGTTCCGAAAACAAAAAATAAAAGACAGAATGAGGCGATGTGGGTTTGAATCTGAAAGGCTTTTACTAAGCAACGATGCAGGAAAAAAACAGCGGTAAGCAGCCAGAAAATAGCACCCATTGCGATGGCCACCTGAAAAGGATAATCATATCCGTCGACCTCATATCCGCTCAGCTGTGCCCAGGTCAAACCCATAAAGAAAAACGGACTCATCATCACAGATACACCACACCAGTATTTATTTACAATATGGTCGCCGGCTCCCATGCGAAACTCAGAGAAATTTCCCGGGTCGTAATATGTTTTCTCGTACTCTTCTACGAATGGAAATGAAAGGTCACCGTAAATAAAAACGGCAGGCAAAAAGGCATAATAACCTTTGCCATCGCTATTGAACACATACCGCCAATTAAGTCCATTCAAACGTGAATTGAACGACGCCGAAAGAAGAATGATTGCGAAAAATGTCAGAAACACTTTGGGCTTTCCGAAAGAACTCCATAAAAAAAGAAAACCCTGTTTCATGGCTGTTTTGGCTTCAAACGTGGCATTAGCCAATGAAAAAGCACAGGCAGATAGCGTTTCAGATATACCGGAATACGTTCCTTCCCTCCTATCAGCAACTCCTTTTTGTTACGCGCCATACCGCTGAGAATCTTTTCAGCGCAAACATCTGCCTCCATACCACCGGCCTGGTTTCTGTCCATCAAACCGTGTCTTTCTCCATTCGCGGTGATGGCATTCAGAGAAATATCCGTTTTAATATAACCCGGACATACAATGGTTACCCGGATGCCATTTTCGGCATGCTCAAGCCTTAGCGCTTCATAAAAGCCATGCAGGGCATGCTTGCTGGCCGCATAAGCAGAGCGATAAAAAAAACCCAGCTTACCCGCCAAACTGCTTATAACGGCAATATGTCCTGACCGTTGTTTTATCATGTAGGGCAGTACCGCCTTTGCAAGTGCAATGTTTGAAAAATAGTTTATCTCCATCACCCGACGGTCGATTTCCAGCGGTGTAGCTGAAACAAGAGAGCGCTGACTGATACCGCCGTTGTTAAACAGACAGTCTATTCTTCCTGAAGTTTGAATAATTTCCTCTGTCTTTTGCGGGATAAGGTGAATATCCAGCAGGTCAAACGGCAGGATTTTTATGCTTGATGCACCGGTACATTTTTGAGCGACCTCTTTGAGCTGTTCTTCACGACGAGCCGATAGAATAAGGTGTGCTCCCTGCCTTGCAAGGGCTATGGCAAGAGCCTCACCAATTCCGCTCGATGCTCCTGTTATCCAGCATACCTTAGCTTTAAAATATACCGACATCTTACTTCTGAATATACAATGAACTCAGCAACGGACTTTCAGAATGGGTGATGCGGAGAAAATACATACCTGACGAAAGCGCACTCAAATCGAGAATGCCGGAAAATGGGTGCTGAAACTTTCCACTCAGGAGGCATCTTCCGCTGCTATCATACACTTCCCATGATTCTCCGGATACCTGACCCGAAACAGATAAAAATCCGGAGGATGGATTAGGAAAAACACTTACTTTATCATTGTTTATAATATCTTCTTTTATTTTC
>JBIIMV010000093.1:0-5657 GCA_044337805.1 Bacteroidia bacterium | reverse complement strand
CTTATGTGTGCGGGCGATAAAATCATGGCGGATTTGCTTATCTTCTTTACTGTGAATGCTGCGTTGCTGATAGATAAGATTCACCTTACTCCACAAGGTATCCTTGTCTTTAACGAAGCGAAGCTTATATTCACCTTCAGGCAAAGGAGCGGGAATAAAGCCGGCAAAGGCAGGCCGGGGGCCTGGAGGCATTTTTGGAGGAGGAGAACTCAAAGGCACCTCAACAAAATTGAGTCCTTTTCGCTTACCCAATATCTGCGAGATGATTTTCTTTCCATTCATGTCGCATACGTCTACATAAAAATCGCCGGTCATTAATTTCTTTTGCAGATAGTATTTTACCGTAAACCCTGAACGTGGATTCAGTGCTGTATATTCATCATCACCAAAGGCGAAGAAGTCGGAACCGTTTTCGGGAACAGCATAGGGTTCGGGTTCAAAAATATGAATGGGCTTGGCCAGGATCTCACTGCTGAGAATTCGCAAGGGACTGATGTCGTCGATAATCATAATACCGCGCCCGTGCGTGGCAAGCACCAAATCGTGGTAGCGGCTCTGAATTCTGATATCGCGCACAGCAACGTTGGGGACATTATTGTTATGATCCATCTGAACGAAATTTTCTCCCTGATCAAAACTGAGAAACAAGCCAAATTCAGTTCCCAAAAAGAGTAATTTTCTGTTCACAAGGTCTTCTCTGATAACATGGGTATAGCCCTTGATCTGGCCCTGGCCGATGCGTTTCCATGTTTTCCCGAAATCGAGGGTTTTGTAAACATAGCTTTCCATGTCGCCCCACATGTGTCCGTCGATGGTCACGTAGGCACCTCCATCCTCATCCCGCATAGGTTCAATGCTGCTTATCCAATACGGAGCAGGCAGACCGGGCAGGCCTTTTGAAACAAGCGTCCAGGTATTCCCTCCATCCCGTGTTAACTGAATATTCCCATCATCGGTACCAACCCAAATGGTTTTCTCGTTTCTTGGAGACTCTGCAATGGAGAAGATGGTACAGTGATTTTCTGCTGAACTGTTGTCGTAGGTGATACCTCCGCTCTCTTCCTGTTGTTGTTTTGCAGGATCGTTGGTGGTGAGGTCCGGGGAGATTTTTTTCCATGACTCCCCTTTGTCTTCACTCATAAACAAAAACTGAGCGGCGTAGTAAATACGATTTTTGTTGGTAGGACTTGTACCAATGGGTGAGTTCCAATTGTAACGGTAACGGGGCTGTCCGGCAAGCTCGAGTGGCTTAATGCTCTTTGATGTTTTTGTAGGCTTGTAAAACCTTTCAAGAGCGCCGCCCTGAGATTCCCAGTACACATAGTTGTTGTCGGATGGATCAGGAACCACCCAGAATCCATCTCCATAGCCAACGGTATACCAGTCCCGGTTTGAGATGCTGCCGGTATTGGTGCGACCCTTGCCCATCCAGGAACCATTGTCTTGCAAACCACCATATACATTATAATCCAATTCATCATCCACCGCTACATGATAAAACTGTCCGACCGGAAGATTACGACAGGTAAAAAAATGAGCGCCACGGTCGTGAGAAATATAGATTCCTCCATCGGTAGCCAGAACAATACTTTCTGGATCACGGGGATTTATCCAAAGATCATGATGGTCGCTATGTGCCCCACCGCGCAGAGAGGAGAATGATTTACCTCCATCGGTGGTGATCAGCATATTGAGTCCGGCCCTGTATACTCTGTTGGGATCTTTTGGGTCTGCAATGAGCTTGCTGAAATAAAAAGGACGTTCGATGATGTAGGCAGAGGTTCCTGTTCTTTCCCATGATTCGCCCTTGTCGTTACTGCGGAACATTGCTGATTCTTTGTATTCGATGGTGGCATAAACCACTTTGGGATCGGCGGGAGAAACGACAATGGCAATTCTTCCCATATCGCCCGCGGGAAGCCCCTTGCTCAGTTTTTTCCAGGTTGCACCACCATCGGAACTTTTGTAGATGGCCGAACCCTTGCCACCTGATTGAAAGCTCCATGCTTTTCTGCGAAATTCCCAGGTGGTAGCATAAAGCGTATTGGGGTCGGAAGGATCCATGGCAATATCAGCACAACCGGTTTTGGCATCAACGTAAAGTATTTTTTTCCAGGTTGCGCCGCCATCGGTTGTCTGAAAGAGCCCGCGCTCCTCGCTATCGTTGAAAAGTGCACCCGGTACGGCTGCATAAACGATATTTTTATTTGTCGGATGAATGATGATTCTACTGATGCGTTCTGATTTTTCCAAACCTATTTTCTTCCAAGAATCACCTCCATCGGTGCTACGATAGATACCGTCACCAACACTTACACTATTGCGTGTCCAGGTCTCCCCTGTTCCGGCCCAGATGGTATCAGGATGATCCTGGTCAATAGCAATGGCACCGATGCTCTGATTGTGCTTTTCGAAGACCGGTTTAACGGTAACCCCATAATCGAGCGTTTTCCATACTCCACCGCCAGCGGTACCAATTAAAAGGGTAGAGGGTCTTTTATTAACCCCTTCTATGCATGAAACACGGCCACTCATAACAGAAGGACCAATCATACGGGCTTTGTAGTCTCCTAAAATACGGCTATCCAACGGCTGAGTTGAAGCCTTGTGTGTCAGCAATAAAAAGAGAGACCCTGTGAAAAAACGCAGGAATGAATTCATGTGTGTGAAGCTTAAAAGTGATTATTTTCCGGGAGCAGCCGGAGGCAGGAAAATAGATTCCGGGGTCTCAATATTTAACTGATATTCGGTAACCTTCATTGGTGTTGACATCTTCTGACCCTGGAAGCTGCCGCGTTGCTCCATGCTGAAGGCGCGCATGGTGCCATTCACCTCCTTGTAATTGGAAAAAGCCATCTCACTTTCTTGCTCACTTCCATCTTCCAATTTTTGCTTGTTCCTCTCCAGCACCAACAGGTAAGAATCTTTATCTATGAAATAATGGGTCACCTGATTGTCTTTGGTAACCAACTTGAGATGAAAGCAGGGAGAGCCATCAATATCTTCTTCACCTTCGAGAGTGATGGTATGTCCTTTCTCTTTGTAGTCAACGAGCGGGCCATCAAAATCAGCCTCTTTACTCATTTCCTTTATTTGGTCCGGATCCATCTTCTCAACAGTTTCACGTCCTGAGAAAGGATTAATGGACCACCCCTCCTTGCCATCGAACGCGGTGATTTGTTTTTTGCCCATTAACTCAACCTCGGTTCTCACTTTGTTTGGTCGCGCATTGATAACGTTAACGGTTAATTGCATGCCTTGAGTTTCCATGCTGATAAGAATCTTTTCAGATTTAACTGCTTTTATTTTTGCCAAACCGCCAAGAGCTTCGATATGCTTTTTTACGATTTCATCGGCAGACTGTGCCTGAACCTGAAGGAAGGCAAAAGCTGCCACAAAAAGGGTGATGATGTGTTTCATGTGAGTTTTTAAGAAGTCAAACCTACAAAAAAAGAGCAGAGGGCATCCATTAAAAACCGTTAATTTTTGCTACTTTCGCGGCTAAGCCTTAAATTTCATAAATGGCAAAAGTTGCATTGATTACCGGAGTAACCGGACAGGATGGCGCATATCTGGCGGAATCACTCCTAAAAAAAGGATACATTGTACATGGCGTAAAACGTCGCAGCTCTTTGTTCAATACCGATAGAATCGACCATCTGTACCAGGATCAGCACGAAAACAAAGTGAACTTTTTTCTGCACTATGGTGACCTGACCGATTCAACCAACCTGATAAGAATCATTCAGGAGGTTCAACCTGACGAGATTTACAACCTGGCTGCCCAGAGCCACGTAAAAGTGTCTTTTGAAACACCCGAATACACTGCCAATGCTGATGGACTTGGGACGCTTCGCATTCTGGAGGCCATTCGCATTCTGAAGCTGGCTGAAAAAACAAGGTTTTACCAGGCATCTACCTCTGAGTTGTATGGTTTGGTGCAGGAGATTCCTCAAAAAGAAACCACTCCTTTTTATCCACGCAGTCCGTATGGGGTTGCAAAGCTTTATGCTTTCTGGATTGCAAAGAATTATCGCGAAGCCTACGGATTTTATGCCTGCAATGGCATTCTATTCAATCATGAGAGCCCGATCCGAGGAGAAACATTTGTGACGCGCAAAATAACACGTGCGGTCTCTAAAATATCTTTGGGATTACAGGACAAACTATACATCGGGAATCTTGATGCCGAGCGCGACTGGGGACATGCGCGAGATTATGTTGAGGGAATGTGGCTTATGTTACAGCAAAACGAAGCCGACGATTTTGTTCTTGCTACCGGAAAGAAAATCAGTGTGCGTAAGTTTATTGAATTGGCATTTGCAGAGGTCGGGATGAGTCTGGAGTGGAAAGGCAGTGGCGCAGATGAAAAAGGGCATGACAGCAAAACCGGAAAGATTTTGGTGGAGGTTGATGCCCGTTATTTTCGTCCTGCTGAGGTTGATCTTCTTGTTGGCGACTATTCGAAAGCAAAGGAGAAACTCGGCTGGGAGCCCAAGATTCAGGTTGAACAACTCGTGAAGGAGATGATGGCCTCAGACCTGGAGTTGTTCCGACGCGACAAGTTTTTGTTGGAAGGCGGGCACAAAGTGCTGAATTTTCACGAGTAAGATCAGCGCGGAATACGGGCTATTGCCGAGATTTCCACACAGGCGCCTGCCGGCAGCGCACTTATGCCCACCGTTTCGCGTGCCGGTTTCCAGGAAGAAAAATATTCACCGTACACCTCATTGAATGGAGCGAAATCATTCATGTTGCTCAGGTAAATGGTGCATTTCACCACATCATTTGAAGAACACCCACCTGCTTTGAGCACAGCATCAAGGTTTTTCAGAGCCTGCCTGGCTTCTTCTTTTATTCCACCGGCAACGAGCTTGCCCGAAGAAGGCAGCATGCCTATCTGACCTGAAAGGTATATCTGTCCTCCGCTTTTAACCCCCTGGCTGTAAGGCCCGATGGGCGAAGGGGCTCCTTCCGTGAATAGCACTTTTAATACATCACCGCTATCGGCAGCAGCGAGGCATAAGACCAGCACCAAACCGATGAAGGAAATCGAGAAAATTTTGAAAGCATTCATGCCCTCAAAATACAGATTCGTGCAAAATGTGCGCATGCTTTTAAAGAGCAAATGAGACTTGCGGAAAAATATCCTGCCTTAGGTGAAAATAAAATTATTCACATCAGGTAAAAAAGGCCAAAACACGTTGCATCTTCGCAGTATGGTTGAAATAATACCCGGCACCCTGCCAACAGCAAAACTTCATGGCTTAATGTTGGCTTCCGTAGCACCCAGGCCAATTGCCTTTGCTAGCACCATCGACGCTTCAGGACGTGCCAACCTTAGTCCGTTCAGTTTCTTCAATGTGTTCAGTGCCAACCCTCCGATAATGGTTTTTTCACCTGCCAGGAGAGTTCGAGACAACACCACCAAACACACTCTTGAAAATGTTAAGGTTATTCCTGAGGTCGTTATCAATGTGGTAAATTACGCTCTGGTGCAACAGTGTTCACTGTCCAGCACAGAGTATCCGGAAGGTGTGGATGAATTTGTAAAATCAGGACTCACCCCGATTCCCTCCGTTGCAGTGAAGCCTTTCAGGGTAAAAGAATCTCCTGTTCAATATGAGTGCAAGGTGAATGAAGTAATTGCCCTGGGG
>JBIIMV010000372.1:0-2674 GCA_044337805.1 Bacteroidia bacterium | reverse complement strand
CAAGCATCAGCCACGTGAGGAAGGCGGAGACCGTGGTCCGCGTCGCCCGCGTGAGCATCAGCACAGAGAAGCTTAATTCAGAAAGACCTGCCGACAGCAGGTCTTTTTTTTTGAGGGTTTTTTGCAGAAAAAAAAATGGACAACCGGGAATGAGTTGCCTGTTCACGGCATTTTTTTAAGACACGGAAATTGTGTCATATTGTCTGAGGGCAGAAGAATCCCTGTTTCCCATCGTTCAAAGGCAAAGGTTTCTTGTTGGGCAAGTTGGATATGTATGGCATTATGGAGAGAACGCCTATATTTCTTAAATTATCATTATCAATAATTAGTAAGTGCCATTCCAAAATTACATGGATTTGCATGAATGTAGTATGATGACCCGTGAAGCGCAGGCAAGATAGTGCGGATGACGGAAAAATTTCCTGACATACTGCCTGCAGGACCACGGCAATCGGGGAACACGCCCAAACGCTATGTTTACGATTGGGAGATTGCTGCCTTTCTAATTTGCACAGAGACAGAAGAGGAATAAGCTCGACTTATCAGGACGCATTTTTCGAAAATTTTGCCATGGGCGAAATGATGAAAGCATGCAAAAAAAATGGCCTAAAACAATCATTTCATTTTTGGCGCGAAAGCAACAAAAGGAAATTAATTGAGTAAATGAAAGTACAAAACAGATAAAACTGATTGAAATAATAGCATCAGAAACGATGCAACCCGATTAAGCAAAAACACTTCCTTGCCCCTACAGAGGAAGACAAAATCAGGAGTTCAGGCGATACCTCTTTCCCGGTCAGGAAGAAACAAAGGAACGCTCCCATGAAACCACTCTGCGCAGGCAAGACGCCGCGTTATTGTTTAAAGGCGCAAGCAAGCAACAACGAAATTTTTGGCGGCTAAAAAAGATAAGACCGTTGAGGATAGGAAGAAACCCTTAACGGGAAAACAAAAAGAGAAACAGGCCCTTCAGCAGAGCATGATACAGAAAGAGCAGGATCAGCGCTTCAGAGTATCGAGCTCCTTTTTGAGGAGTTCGATGACCATTTTTTGCAGTTCCACGATTTGCTTCAAAGAGTTAGACTCTTTGCGCAGCATAGCGTTCTCGGTTACCAATTGACCTTCCTGCGTCCTTTGATAGGTTTCGGAAGGTTGATAAACGACACCGGAACTTGCGGAATTTTCGTCATCATCGCCAACATTGTAGTTGGGCGACATGCCCATTGCCTTTGCGATAGCCTGATAAGTGTGATAATTCACCCTACCTGTTTTCTCGATATATGAAATATGGGCCCTGGTTTGTCCGACCATGGCACCCAACTGCGCCTGCGTGAGATCGAGCTCCTGCCTGCGCCTCCTTATTTTTTCTCCTTGATTCACAGGATAAAGGTGACAAAAAAAAGAATATGAAAAAATTTGCTTTTGTTAAAAAAACGGAGTAGCATTTCGAAACTTAAATAATTGATTAATAAATATTTAAAAATTTACAATACAAAATATTTGATTTTATTGGACTGCTCATTAACTTTTATTTACTTTGACAAATATAACAAAAGCCAATACACAATGGGTAATATGATTTCAATTATTGATGCAGAAAACCTACCAACAAGGGCTGTTGTTGAGGCTTTGAAGGACATAAAGAACGATCATCAGGGTGGCTCAGAGCAGGCGAAGGAGTTAAAAACCCATGTAAAGATGTTGGCAGAATTGCTGAAGGAGAAGTTAAACGGAGAAAGGCATCTGGAGGTAATTCCCGGAGACCGCAAAATGATTACCGAGGAATTTTCAGGCAAGGAAGAAAACCTGTTTGAGAGAGTAGCGAATTTAAATCCGGAACCGGATGTAAAAATTATAAACAAGGAGACAAAAGCCTGTATTTTAGCCTGTATATGGCGTCCGGACGCCGAAAAGAATTTAAATGGCTGGCACAGCGACATGCTGCAGTTGGTCCATTTCAAAGAGATAAATTCAGGCTATGACGAGGTATTGTATATTCTCTCCTGCACACCCGAAAACATTCTGAGTCATCTCGGCTCAAAAGACAATTTTGAGCAATTCTTTTACTTAATAAACACCTTTGGCATCAAGGTAGTACTCAAGTTGAAAGCCGGAACACCAGAAGAGTGCTGGGTGGTATCAAACGGACTAAAAAAGCAGGATTAAGGAGGACAAAAAAACATCCATACTGCAAGCCATGGCGGCAGCAGGCAAACCCCAATATTCATAAAAAGCCAATTATTTTTAACTCCCTTTTTACCCAAGAAAAATCATAAACCATTGATTTTATGTTTATTATTTTTCAAAAATCTTAATTTGACTCCATTTTCACGTCATTTGTCAAATATAGAAGACTAATATTTCCAATCATTAAGCGCATCATTTTCATGGAATTCTTCCAATAACATGAAATGCATTTCAATTTCCTCATCACATTCAGCGTAATGCGTTCAAAACAATTTCAGAAAATTCATCACCCCTCCATCAGCAACAGAATGAAAATTCGACAGCTTTCTCTTTTCAAGTGTCTAGCACCTAAAAGCAAATTTTAAAATGCCCAAGGGAGCATACGGGTGGTTTTTTTGTAAAATGGAAATAAACAATCTTAAATTGGTAGGCAAATGAAAATCACCCATTCGGCGAAAATCGTAAAACCACTCCTCATGCTTAATAC
>JBIIMV010000092.1:0-5670 GCA_044337805.1 Bacteroidia bacterium | reverse complement strand
GCCGACTCCTGGATTGACATTGAAGGTGGAATAGGCAATTTATTTTCCTATGCCAGCCTGCGAAGATCCTTTCCCGACCTGCCCTTTGCCTTAGACGGAGATCCGGCCAAAATATCCAAGGGCGGAACCTTCTCGGCCCATCACATACTGACGCCCAAGGAAGGCATTGCCATCCATATCAATGCCTTTAACTTTCCGGTATGGGGTATGCTAGAAAAAGTTGCGGTTAACTGGCTTGCAGGAGTGCCGGCTGTGGTAAAGCCTGCAACCGTGACCGCCTATCTGGCTGAAATTGTTGCAAAAGATATCATCGCTTCAGGGATCCTTCCTGAAGGGGCCTTTCAATTCATCTGCGGATCGGCCAGTGGCATTATCGACCATGTGCAAACACAGGATAACGTGACCTTTACAGGATCTGCAGAGACAGGAAGGATGCTGAAGTCACATCCAAGGCTGATACAGGAATCCGTATCCTTTAACATGGAAGCTGACTCACTGAACTGCTGTGTGCTGGGACTTGATGTTAAACCCGGCAGCGCAGAGTTTGATATATTCATCAAGGAAGTCCAGCGTGAAATCACCATCAAGGCCGGACAAAAATGTACTGCTGTGCGAAGAATCATTGTTCCTGAGGCACTGAGTGAAGAAGTACAAAAGGCCCTGGCCAAAAGATTGGCGCAGACCATTATTGGAGATCCGAAGACAGAGGGGGTGCGCATGGGGGCGCTTGCCGGCAAAGCGCAGGTGAAAGAGGTACTTGAGAAAGTAAGCCGCCTCAGAACAAGTCAGGAGCTGGTGATAGGCAATCCTGATTCCTTTGAAGTGAAAGGAGCAGATGCGGAGAAAGGCGCCTTTCTGCCTCCTCTTGTATTTTTCAATTCATCTCCCTTCAGCAAAACAGATTGCCACGAGATTGAGGCCTTCGGCCCGGTGAGTACCATCATGCCCTATAAGACCACCGAAGATGCCATTGAGCTGGCAAAGATGGGCAAGGGATCATTGGTGAGTTCCATCGTGACGGCCGATGAAAAAATTGCAAGCGAATATGCACTGCATGCTGCGAGTATGCACGGCAGGATTTTGGTATTAAACGAAGAATGTGCGAAAGAGAGCACAGGACATGGCAGTCCGCTGCCCCTGCTCGTGCATGGCGGACCCGGAAGAGCAGGCGGAGGCGAAGAGATGGGTGGAGTACGCGGCGTAAAACATTACATGCAGAGAACTGCCCTTCAAGGTTCACCCTCCATGATTACCGCTATTACACAACAGTACCAGTACGGCGGCAGAATCAAAGAAAAGGTGATACACCCCTTCAAGCAATATTTTGAAGATTTAGAGATCGGAGAAACCCTCATTACAGCAAAGAGGACGGTGACGGAATCTGATATTGTAAACTTCTCAAATGTAAGCTGGGACCATTTCTATGCCCATACAGACGCCACCTCGCTGGAAGGCACCATCTTTACTCAGAGAGTGGCACATGGATACTTTATTCTAAGCGCTGCAGCGGGATTGTTTGTTGACGCAAAGAAAGGCCCTGTTCTACTAAACTATGGAATTGACGAATGCCGCTTCACCAAGCCTGTATACCCCGGCAGCACTATTGGTGTGAGACTTACCGTAAAAGAAAAAACGGCGCAGGAAAAAAAAGGTGCCGAAGATATTGCAAAGGGAATCGTAAAATGGCTTGTAGATGTTTATGATGAAACCGGAGAGACCGTTGCTATCGCTACTATCCTCACTATGGTAAAGATGAGAAAGCAGGAATAGGCTTTTAGATAAAGGGAATCAGATTTTAAAAATCCTGCCGATACAGAGAAAAAAATCTGTATTTATAAAATTTACAAACAAAAATCTTACGGAGAAAGGGCATCGATGTTTTTTGAACAGCAAAGGTCCGGGAAAAAAGAACAAAAAAGGGGCAGATAAACTGCCCCTTTTTTTATTGCACCGTAATGGTGATGGAAGCGTTATCGCTCTTATTTGTACCGGTGGAGTTACAATCGGCTTTACCGCGGTAATTAGAAACATCAAGGTTCACCGTATAGGTGCCCGGACTGGCATATTTTAATGAGACCGATGGACTGCAGAAATCACCACCTGAGACGATGGTAGCTTTGTCGCTGGTCCATAAAAATCGAGCTGCATCTGAACTGCAACTGGTGACGGTGATGGTCTCATTAACAGCGGCGACAGTCTTGTCTGCTTTCAGGCAAGCCTCCGGCTGTTTGATGCAGCCTGTAAGAGCCAGGCTCAGACCGATAGTAAGAAAAGTTCTGTTTAAGAACATAAAAAAAATATTGATATTGTCCTACTCGTAAGGCTTTTCGGATACGCCCCGGTATTTGGGTTCCGGAACCCCTGTAACTGCGAATAAAAGAAAAACAACAGAAAAGAAAAAATCTGTTGACAAAAGCCGCTATAATGGGGAGGCAATTTCCTCAAAGGAACAAACGCGCTTGCCTGAAAGCCACCAGATATGGGCAAAACGACAAGACTCTCCGTGTCGGTTTTCAAAGGTTCCATAAACGGTAAAGAGATCACCTGAATTCGCCATGCCTTCGCATTTCCAGATACCGGAATGTTCCATGAAAAAGGACTCAGCCAGGAAGGATCCGGAGGAATCAAAAAAGGCAGGATTGGGAGGAAAGAGCCTGGCGCTTACTTTGCCGGAGAGAAAATCATGGCACCACTGTTTCATTTGCGGTGCGGTGGCGCTGGCGTAGAAGCGTTGAAAAATCTCAGGAATATCAAGGTCGCGGGGGCGCACAGAGCATGATTGATCAGAATACGAATGTAGAACAAAATAAGTATTGAAAAAATACATTATCCTTGTTGCCAAGGTTCATGCAATACTACCCTGTAATACAATTTTTGCGCGGTGTATTTACCCTGCTTGTGGCAGTATATCATTTGATACGCCATCACGATGCAGCGGGAAACCTGCTGGAAGAGGGACACATCATGATGAAGGTGACAGAGCCATTCAGCCTCCTTGTTTATGCCTTTTTTATGTTCTCTGCTTTTGTGGTGCCGATGGGCATTGCCGGAAGCGGATATTCACTGCAACGATTTCCCGCTTTTCTGAGCCGGAGATTTATCAGAATACAGATTCCGTATCTGGCCTCCATGCTTTGTATCATTGCCGTTGAGTCTATTTGGAGAATCAGACATGGAGAAATACCGGACCTTGATGTGGGGAAAATACTCAGCAATTTCTTTTATGTTGCACCGCTCACCGGGGATGAATGGTACAACATTATTTACTGGACCCTATGTCTTGAGTTTCAGTGTTACATCGTTATTGGACTGCTGATGCCATTTTTTGAAAAGGCAAACCGGATGAGTATTGTCATGCTGCTTGGTCTATGGTCTTTATGTCCATTCTTTATCAACCAGCATCTTCTGTTCTTTAAGTACACGGCTGTTTTTAACATGGGACTGGTCCTTTTCCTTTATTATCAAAACCGACTCAGGGCAACAGAAACAGCGGGGTTACTCCTTCTCTCGTCAGTGGTCATTTTCCTTTGCATGAGGATGGAAATACTGATTATCGTTTTACTGAGTTTGGCGCTCATACACCATTACCAGACAAAACCCATTAAGGCAGCCATTATCGGAGAACCCTCATACTCCATGTATCTGATACACGGATTGAGCGGCGGCCTTTATCTGATTTTACGAAATAAAATTGTGTCTTTTGAAATGCCCTGGTATTTTCATCTTGCGGCGGCCTTAATGATTGCTGTTTTTTCAGCGATTCTTTTCTACTTGCTTATTGAAAAACCCTCTGCAAGGCTGGCCAGAAAGATCAGGCTACGAAAAACGGTCTAAAATAGACCTGCACAGATTTTCAAAAAACATATTTTACCGCATACCATACGGCAACGAATTCTTCAATGGTAAACATTTCACTGAGGGTAAACAGAACATCAGAAGAATAAGAAGAATTGCCGCTATAAACCTTGCCGTCACGAATATTCGCGATGATATCGCTCCGGTAGGTAGAATTCCCCCGGTAGATATGTCCGTCTATTATCTGAAAAACCACGTCAGAGGCATAAGAAGAATTGCCGCGATATACCTTACCATCAGATATGGTGAACAACACATCACTTTGATAGGATGAATTCTCCTTGAATATTTTATTGCCCCGAATGTTGCATACCACATCGGAATCGTAGGATGAAGTCTTTTTATACAGTTTATCACCAGATAGATTAAACAGGATGTCACTCTGATATCCTGAATTGCTTTTATAGACCTTGAGTTGAGCAAAACATGCGCCGGAAAAGAAGAGCATTAAACTGAGGAAAAGAGCTTTCATAAAATGAGAAATCATGCAATAGTGAAACAAAGGGAGTGCCAAATGATGCTTATTATGGTGCCTCATTTTTCATTTTAAGAATTTTATCTCCATGAGCCTGCCAGAACCTGATACCGCTGAAAGCAAGACCGATTTTAATGTAGTAACCACTGAGGTCTCGCGATGTCTCCGGCAAGACAAAGCGCCAGCCGCCGCCCAGTTTGAGTTGAAGCCAGGGGTTGAGTTCATAACCCTGATGAAAACCAATTTCAATGGGAATGATAAACCTACGGCCACGTTCCAGCTCATTGGCAGCAGCATCGATACGACGAAAAAAGTTGAAGCCGGCACCGGCCTGAAAATAAGAGGTAAGTCGAAAGCGGCGGATAACAAGAAAGTCGAACTCTTCACCAATACTGGCAAAAATCAATCGCTGCCGAAGCAACAATCCCTGTGCATCAACAAATTTGCCTCTTTCGAAAGGTGTGCCGCTAACGGAGAATTTATACCTCAGTTGATGTCCGTAGGAGTATCCGCAATAGATTCCGTAAATAAGGGTATTCTGATTACGGATATGTGTTCGTCGGTTATCTATGCCGTAGATAAATCTCCTTTCATCATCCAAAGAATGCAGAGGGTTGTGGATGGCTTGTCCGAAATTTCTACCTGTAGAAAGCACGAGGACGATGACAAAAATAAAATTGCTCATGGAAGGTATGATGCCAGAAATACGTAATGAATCCGAACCGGCCGGTTCAGATTCACAAACTTTCAAACCTAAATTTGACAAGATATTGATGAGCAGTTGATGAAGGATATTGTCGGGCAGAAAAGACGAAGCAATAAAGTCCGTCAAAAAAAAAACGGGGCAAGGCCCCGTTTTTATAATTTACATGTGTTTGATAATTTCATCACCAAACTCAGAACATTTCAGCAGCGTAGCACCCTCCATTAATCTCTCAAAATCGTAGGTCACACGTTTGCTTCCGATGGCTCCATTCAGTCCTTTCAATACAAGGTCAGCAGCCTCAATCCATCCCAGGTATCGCAGCATCATTTCACCACTCAAGACAACAGAACCTGGATTCACCTTATCCTGATTGGCATATTTGGGAGCTGTTCCATGGGTAGCTTCGAAGATGGCATGACCGGTCACATAATTAATGTTAGCCCCCGGAGCGATACCAATACCACCGACCTGAGCGGCAAGTGCATCACTGAGATAGTCACCGTTTAGATTGAGGGTTCCGATAACATCAAAATCTTCAGGACGGGTTAAAACCTGCTGTAAAGCGATATCGGCAATAGAATCTTTGATAATGATTTTACCTGAAGCTACCGCCTCCTTCATCTCTGTATTCGCT
>JBIIMV010000190.1:0-4195 GCA_044337805.1 Bacteroidia bacterium | reverse complement strand
GCTTCAAGACTCCAAAGAAATTCAGATAAACGATGTGGGAACCCGGGCAAAAGACGGGGCTATTACACCCGACAACATCTTTACCATTTATGAGACAGGATTTAAGAATGAGTTTGTGAAAGAAGAAATGCAAAAATCAGGAGCAATATATCAGTACATCAAACTATTTCCCATAGATACAAAAAAACGAAATTTCCATACTGCGTTGCTCACCATCGACAAGAAGAAGCAGCAGATTGTGAGTATGAAGGTGATGGGAAAAGATGGGAACGACATTACATACGCTATCAAGAGCTTTCAGACGAATATCAAGCTCGATGAGGCTTCTTTTAGCTGCGATCCAACAAAATTCCCGGGTTACGAGGTTATTGACCTTCGCTAATGAATGCCGGAGAGACGTTTTAGTTTTTCTGCTTGCTGCGAAGCCGGTCTTCTATCACCGGCACAATCACCTTACTAAATTGCTCTACCCCTCTCTGATTAAGGTGATGCCCATCGTAGAAGTAAAGAGAGTCATCTAAAGACATACGCTTGTTAAAATCAATGTAATCGAAGCCATGTGTGAGTGCTGCCGCCAGGGAATCCTGATTCAGATAGCCATTATAGAATGAAGGAGAGACCGGAGCATATACAAGCAGAATGTCACAACCTGCCTCACGAACCAGCTGGAGGCATTCCCTGAACGCAGAAATCTGAAATGGATTTGTGCGCCAGTATTCAGTCTGCTTGGTACCGGGAGAATTGCAGTACACCTTTCTTTCAACGAAACCACCTGACACATAATGATCGTCGGGATCAGGTTTTCTAACATCGGGATCGTAGCCTAAAATATCGGCCATTGAAAAGAATGCCAGCGTATTATATACCTTCATATTATTTTGTTCGAGCACCGGTGGCACAAAATCAGCAGTAAAAAAATTGTTCGAAATAAAATCAATAGACGACTCAACACCATCCATGGTAAAACAGAGTGGAAACATTTCGAATACCACGAGTCTGGGTTGCAGGATGGGCAAAAAATTATTTAATAGCGCCCTGTACTGAGCAGGTGTCTGACTGCTACTACCGAGTGTAAAAGTCCTGATACCATTTTTAGCAAATGCTCTGGGATCGAAGCCACGGTTACAATGCGAAGAACCCATAAAAACAACATCGACCTTTCCATAATTCGCACCTTCGCTTATTCGCTTTGAAGTAAACCCTGTGGAGATGCGTCGGGAAACAAGGTTAGAATTGAGTAGCTTCTCAGGAACTAACACGCCATAGACAAACAGAAGCACCGGATAAAAAACGAGGGTGATAAGCAGGAAAAATAGAATATCCAGATGAAATTTCTTCATGTTAAAATTGGAAATAGATAAAACTAAACTCCTTGGTTTGCATGAATAGCCCGGTAAGGAAAACAATCAGCAGATAAACCGTCCATCGCAAGGCACGGGATTGAACCAGATGAAAGTTACCGAGGGCAAATTGATATTCACGTCCTTTCCATTCCATAAGCAGCATAAACCCGATAAGCAGCAGACAAGTTCTTACAGATATTATCCTGGCTCCATTGAGTGAAATATCACCATCAAACGTATTCCTGAAAATACGAATCACATAATGGAATGCATCTTGAATATTTTCGGCTCTGAAAAAAATCCAGACGATGGTGACCATGGCAAAGGTGAACAGCATTTGAAAAAGCTCCTTCAGCCTTGGCCACCGGAGGCCGGATGCAACAACATCATGATGCAATTTATTTTTACCTGAAAGAAGAAGAGGGAGAAACAAAAGCGCATTGAGCAGGCCCCAGAGGATAAATGTCCAGTTGGCACCATGCCAGAATCCGCTCACCAGAAATACGATAAAGGTATTTCGGATGGTTACATTTAAACCGCGGCGATTTCCGCCCAAAGGATAATAGAGATAATCACGGAACCATCCGGTTAGGGAGATATGCCAACGTCTCCAGAATTCAGCAATATCTCTCGAGAAATAGGGGTAGGCAAAGTTTCTAAGCAGTTCAACACCAAACAGGCGGGAAACACCGAGGGCTATATCAGAATAACCGGAGAAATCACCATAAATCTGAAAGCTAAAAAAGACAGCCCCCACCGCAAGAACCCAGCCATCATAAGAACTGAAATCAGCGTAGATGAGATCAACAAGTTCAGCGCAATTGTCGGCAATCACCACCTTCTTGAACATGCCCCACAAAATCTGTCTTAGTCCGGAAACCGACTGTTCCCTGCTGAAAGGCCTGCTGCGCTTCAGCTGAGGCAGCAGGTGGGTAGCACGTTCAATCGGACCTGCGACGAGCAGAGGAAAAAAGCTCACAAACAGACCATAATCGACAGGATCTTTTTCAGCGCTGATTCGGCGGTTGTAAATGTCAATCACATAAGACAAGCCATGAAATGTGTAAAAAGAAATTCCCACCGGAAGCACCACTTTGAGTAATAAAGGATTACAAGCTATGCCAATTGCCTGCATAGACGTTGCAAAACTTTCAGCAAAAAAGTCGTAGTATTTGAAGATTCCCAGAAAACCAATGTTTGCTCCAACACTCAGCCAAAACCAGAATTTTCTTTCGGACATATTTACAGAAGATTCAATCTTCTTGCCGCTCCAGAAATCGAGAAAGGTTGAAAACAGCAATAAAAAAAGAAAATGCCAGCTCCAGCAGGCATAAAAGAAATAGCTGGAGATGAGAAGAAGAATATTTCTTGAACGTCTGTTGCCGGCCGGAATACACCAATAAAGGATATAAACCAAAGGCAGGAAAATCAGAAATGCAAGAGAGTTAAACAACATGGCTTCAGAATTATCCGACCTTAAAAATCGAAAACGAAGAAAATATCATGCAGGTTACCAATGAAGGATACAGAGATGACTAAAATATCAAAACATCCTGAGAAGAAAATTATTTCTTTTCAGCCCAGATAGCGGCAATCTGAACAATCGTTTCAACTGCTTTCTGCATATCCTGAATGCTGACCCATTCCATCTTGCCATGGAAAGCGTGTTCACCGGCAAAAATATTCGGGCAAGGCAAACCCATAAATGAAAGACGGCTTCCATCCGTACCTCCCCGAATACCCGCTCTCTTCGGCTCCATTCCTGCCCTGCGTATGGCCTCCACCGCAACTTCGGCAACAAGGGGATACCGATCGAGAACCTCTTTCATATTCCGGTACTGCTCTTCAACAATGAACTCCATGGCAGCACCCGGCCAACACTTCACACAATCTTCCGCAATACCCCGCAGAAGAGCTTCATGCTCCGTAAGCCTGATAGTTTCGAAATCTCTGATGATAAATTTAATGACAGCATGCTCCACATTGCCCTGAACAGAGATCGGATGAATAAAACCCTCTCTTCCTGAAGTGGTCTCGGGAGACAGCGTATCCTTGGGAAGCTTACTGAGAATATCACTTGCCACCTTAACAGCACTTACCATCTTATCTTTTGCAAAACCCGGATGAGCGCTGATCCCATGAATCTTTATGGTAACACCATCTGCTGAAAAAGTTTCATCTTCCAGAGAACCCCGGCTCTCGCCGTCAACAGTATAAGCAAATTCAGCACCAAGTCGTTTTAAATCTACATGGTTAACTCCACGTCCAATCTCTTCATCAGGTGTAAATAGAATTTTAATGGTGCCATGCTTCACCTCAGGATGCTGCAATAAAAAATGAACAGCATCCATGATCTCTGCCACACCCGCCTTGTTGTCAGCGCCAAGCAACGTGGTACCATCTGCAGTAATAATATCATTGCCTGTCTGGGCCGGAAGATCGGGGTGCTCTGATGCGCGAAGTACGACATTGTTGTCGGCGGGTAAAACAATATCACCCCCATCATAATTTTTATGTATCACCGGCTTCACTCCTGCTCCGCTGCAGTCAGGAGAAGTATCCATGTGTGAACAAAAACAAATTACCGGCACATGAGAAGATACATTCGAAGGCAGTGTGGCATAGACATATCCCTTGTCGTCCATAGCAGCATCTGAAATACCCATGGCCAAAAGTTCTTCTACCAGCATGCGGGCGAGGTTTTTCTGTTTAGCGGTGCTGGGCACGGTAGAAGATTCAGGATCACTTTGCGTGTCGATGCCGACGTAGCGCAGGAAGCGCTCAGCAGCCGTGAAAGAATAGGAGTTGAAGTTGATCATGGGTTTATTTGCAATCGAGCAGTCTGAATTTGA